>JAGHCO010000193.1 GCA_021160405.1 Candidatus Aerophobota bacterium | reverse complement strand
GTCTATAATATATGTTAATCTTATATCAAAAGTTAACATTGGTTAACTTTATTGAAGAGGTTAATAAAATGAAAAAAGAGTATCTTACTATTCCTGAATTTGCCAGAATTTTGGGCATAAGCAGAATTGCTGTATATAAGCATGTAAAGAAAGGAAATATTAAGGCTATAAGGGTAGGGAAAATATACCTTATCCCTTACACATATGCAGAGGAGATTTTAGGCAAAAGATTATCAGAAAAAGATAAAAAAGAAATAGAAGAGGCTGTGAGAAAGACCGTAAGAGAGTATGGAGAGGTTCTTAAATTACTTGGAAAAGAGTAGTGAAAAAAATTACAGTAAAAGATGTGGAATATATTGCTTTTAGACTGGCTAAAGAGCTTTTAGAGTTCAATGAACCGATACCTAGTTTTTCTACACGTTTCCCCAATATATTAGAAAGTTGTTTAAGTGTGCCTTTTGCTGAATTTTTTGGTAAAAAACTTTATCCATCTCTTCTCCCCAAAGCAAGTATCCTTTTTTATCTTATGATTAAAAATCATCCTTTTCAGAATGGTAATAAACGGATCGCCATTACCACTTTATTTGTGTTTCTCTATAAAAATAGGAAATGGCTAAAAGTGGATACTTATGAACTTTATAATTTTACTGTATGGATAGCCTCAAGTCCCGCGGAATTAAAAAATGAGGTGGTAAAAGCAATTGAAAGTTTCTTACATCTGCATCTTGTAGTTTTAAAATGAAGAGATTGGCAGAAGACTGACTTATCCAGAATCAAGGGAGCTATTGTAATACTGGGCCAATAGATAGCCCAGAATCCTGGACAAACAGGGACATCCCTTGTAAAAATAATTAAAATCCAATAAAATGTCAAGTTTTTAAAGTGGGAAGTATCTTTACGGAACGGCTCACTGAAGTTTAAGGCGTGTTGATAATATAAGCCCGTAGCACAGGACACTCGCCCAGGGCTATTTTAGCTAGCCCAACAGGAAAGCAGGGTAACTCAGAAGACTGTTCTATAGTTAAGTCTTCTTTATTGTGTTTCTTTATTACCACTATGTGCATCCTGTTGTCTATATATGCTACATATAAGTAATCGTCTGTGACCACGATACAGCTTGCCTCCCCACCAGGACCCGTTGCCACACAGGAAAAGTCTGACTTCCTATACTTCCTAATTCCTCCTAGATCACTAGTACCGCCTATATAAAAATAATCAGCATCATAAGAAATAGCGTAAGTATAAGCGCTAAATCTCTTGCTAAAAGCTTCAGATAGGTTCGACTTATTGAAGACCCTGATATATGAACCACCGGGTACGTAATATGTTGATGTATAAACATAAGACTCATCCACTGTTAATAGCCTGGGGTAATATGGCCATCCTGACCCTCCACCAGAACACTGGTCTTCCAATGTTTCCTTATCGAGCTTTCTTATCCATGAGGATGGAGCCCAAGTCAAAGTATAAGTGATATAAACACTTGTATCATCTACCGCTATTGCCTTAGGAATATCTCCAAAGTCTCTGGTATTGAGAAGAGAAAAGTTTTGTTTTTCACGTTTTTTTAATCTTAGTGTTCCACTTGAATATTCTACGGTATAAATACAACTATCATCAATAGCCATATCCACAAAATCAAAATTAGCTTCACTTTCAATTGTATCCACCAAAGAAAGATCTCTAAACTGTCTTCGCTGTATAACATCAGAACTCAAGATGTAAAGATATTTGTCATCTGCAGCCATCTCTTGTACATCATTTGTTCCTAAACCTAAAATTCTCCCACCGTAAGCCAAATCATAAGCTCTGTATTTTGCAAGCTGCTGACGTACTCCAACAAAAACAAAAGTAGATGAATTGATATTATCATTCATCGCTCAGTTCCTCTACTAAAAGCGTAACATTAAGATTCTCTCCTCCCGGCTGTTCATCTCCTATACTTGCAATATTAATATTAATAGTATCACCTGGGTTTATTATATCATTACTTATTGTCGCTGCTTTGGCTTCGTTTTGTCCACTATACATTATTAAGAGACACACGTAAGTAGAATTATTTTTATACACCTGAGCAGCTAAACGATCACCTATAGGAGCTTTATCGGCATATGCCCAAGCTTCCAAAATCTTATATTTTTTTCTTGCATAAAAACTTATTACATTATCTGCAACTATCAATGGCCCTGCTATACAAAATGCTATTTCTTTCTTTCCTCCTACTATAAGACCACCATCAAATTCTGAAGTGTGGCGATGAACGTTGTAGGCTTTGGTGGGTTGCTCAGGGACAGTAAAGTACCCTCCTCCCGGTTTTTTAATAAGGCCAAGCTCTATTAACTTGTTAAGTACGATAAAAAGCTGTTTGTTGTTAAATATAACCTCTGTTCCAAAAGCAGGAACAGTTATTGCTGGATTTACGAAGCCAGTATGTCCTGAAGGCAAAGGATCAACTACTTCTAATATTCCAGATGCCCCTGTTCCTGATTTCTGAGATTCCCCTGCCAAAACATCCTTATCAAATGGAAAATTTTGTTTAGTGTACTCTTCTAGCTGAAAATCAAGATCAGATTTTGTAGCTCTGTTAAAATTTTCTATTCTCTTATTTTCAATAGCCTTTGCCATCCATTCATTTTGAGCAATTATACCTCCTTCTATATCAGAGTGAGAGTGAAGATTATAGGGAACTATACCATTGGGATTTGTTTCTGGATCCCATCTGCCTGTTGGCTCAGGCATCGATTGAAAATGATTAGAAATAGCATCGGCTATTCCAGAAGGAACTATTTGTTTATATAAATTAAACTCAAAATTCCATTTATTTACCCACTGTCTGCTATTCCATACAATAGATCCACCAGTAAATGGACTGTGGCCATGTGAGTTGTAAGCGTCAAAAAACTCAGCTTTATATTTAGGATTATCAGGATGGCCTCCTCGGGGATCTAAATCGGATACTTGCCAGTCAGATGGATATATAGGGGGAGGTGGCATCTTTATCCAGTTCTCTATTTTCTCTGTAGGGTATAAAGTAAAACTGCTAATGTCACTCGGATTGGTTCTAGCCCATTTCCCCAAAAGAAGCTGATTATAATTAAAGCAAATTTCCCCTCCAGTCATAGGTGCATGACAGTGCAAATTTTTAGCAGTTAAATACCCTTTTGGATCATGTGGATTTGTGCCTTCCTTTGGCATCACTATCCTCCTCAAGGATCAGCATCGTAATATTCTTCTTTTTCTTTTGGCACATTCTTTTGTGGATTACCTGGCTCTAAAGTTCTCATATAACCGGCTTTTTCCCACTGACCTAATCTGTGATATACATCTATTTTTCTTTTTCTTTCTTCCTCTGGTTCTCGCCCTAATCTAAATCTTTCTCTTTCTAGCTCTAGTGTTACAAAAAACCCACTTTCTGTTAAAGATAAATTTGCTCCTTCTATAAAAGCCTCACCTGAGTATCTATCATGTCCTGATAAAACTGCCTTACCAAGATTTGGTCCCAAAGCAATATCTGTGATTCCAGCAAGCTTTATGGTTCCTGTTATTTTTTTCTCTAGTTCAAGATGTTCTTTCCCTAACTTAACCATATCACCTCTTTCGTCTCGATGGCGGAAAACATAAGTTGTCTCGGCAAATATATCTTTCACCGCCCTTGAGCCCACTAGAGGAGTTCCAACTTCAGTATAATATCCTTTTTCTCTATCTAAGGGATCATTATTCTCATCAGCCTCCCATACTTTATCAGTACTTATTGCATACATACGGGATGATGAAAGAGAACTATCACCTTGTTTTGCTTTAATTAAAACATAGTTATCTTCTTTTGCATAAAATACATCAATATCTAAATCATCCTGTTCTCGAGAAATCCAGGTTAGATTTGAAAAAGGCACATCTTTTTTATAATAGAAAGTAGCCCACACTCTTGGAATCCAGTATTTTGGTTTGTCATCGCCTAAATCCCCTATAACATAAGGTTGAGCAAAAACTTTGGTGAGCAGTTGAAATTTTTTTAGAATATCATCATCTTGAATACTTCCGCTACCTGGGGTAAATAGAATGTAATTTTCCCCTCCCCAAGTATACTCTCTAATATCTACCGATCCAGATATATAATCATACCTGCTTTTGTATTTGGCTGGGAGTAAAATAGCTATAGTATTCATACAGGATGTAATAGGCTCTTTGAAAATAACCTCTCCTTTTAAATAATCAATTGTATAGCTTGATGGATCGGCCCTAACAATAGTTCCCTTTACCTCATCTCCATCCCGATAGAGCATTTCATATAAAATATCTACTCCAATATTAACTTCTCGTTCTAACTTCTGTCCAAAAGGATCTGTGGCATCAAGTGTAATGTTTTCCTCTTCACCTTCTTCATTTAGTTTTCTTAAGATAGGAACTCCATCATCTGTTAGATCATGTGTCGTCCCTTCAAAAAGAGCTTTTCGCCAAAACCCAATTCTCTCTCCATTTTTTAAAGATTGCCAACGCCTAAAAATACCAGATGCACCAAGGTTATAAACAATCCCACCTTCCAGCATTAAATCTATACCCAAGAAAGCCCCTTCTGCTTGAGTCATAGGACGAACTCTAGATGGATTTTTATATGTTTTTCCGTCCCCAGTTACCTCCCACTCTTCCACAACTAAAGGAGTTATTTTTTGACCAGTATCAGGT
>JAGHCO010000020.1 GCA_021160405.1 Candidatus Aerophobota bacterium | reverse complement strand
GTCTGGGTTAGCCTGGTTGATGAGAAAACTAAACACATCATTCCGGTGGCTCAGTCAGGATTTAAAAAGGGATATCTGAAATCACTGGAGGACCTTCCCACCTTTATATGGCCTAATGAAGAGGCGATAAAAACAGGTAAGCCTTATGTAATGGAGAATATTCCCAAGAATCCTAAATTCAAACCCTGGAGAAAGGAAGCAATAAGGAAAGAGTACTTATCCTCAGTAGCTATCCCCTTAATTAACAAAGAAAAGGCATTTGGAGCAATTAACGTTTGCTCTGACCGAAAAGAGTTCTTTGAAGAGGAAGAGGTTACATTTCTCCTTGAGGTAGGTTCAGATATTGCTTATGCCCTTAGGCTCATTGAACTTGAAGAAGAGAGAAACAAGCTTCAGGAAAACATCAATCGCTCCTTTAAAAGTATAGCACAAACTATAATTAAAATATTTGCGGAAAGAGATCCCTATACTGCTAAACACTCAAAAAGAGTGGCAAAATTTGCTCGCCTAATAGCAAAGAAAATGGGATTATCCAGAACCCAGATTAGAGGCATTTGGATAGGAGGAATATTACACGATGTAGGAAAAATTGGTATACCAGAAACTATTTTAGTTAAGCCGGGTAAACTTTTCCCTCAAGAGATAGCTTTAATTCACACTCACCCTGAAAGGGGATATAATATCCTTAAGGATATGGATTTTCCCTGGCCTGTAGATAAGATGGCCCTACAACATCATGAAAGATTAGATGGAACGGGATATCCTAAGGGGATTAAGGATGATGATATACTGTTGGAGGCAAGAATTTTAGCTGTTTGTGATGTTCTGGAAGCTATGCCTTCTCATAGACCCTATCGTCCCGCTAAAAGCCAAGAAGAGACACTTAGGGAGATTAAAAGAGGAAGGGGAACAAAGTACGATCCTAAAGTTGTAGATGCAGCTATTAAGCTAATTAAGGAAGGAAAAATTCATCTGGGAGAGGAAAAAGTATAATATTGCTTCACTCGTATCTTAATGCCTCGACAGGGTTCATTTTAGAAGCTTTATTGGCCGGGTAAACTCCAAAGGAAAGACCAACAAGAGTAGAAAAACCTAAAGCTATAGCTATTGCCCAAAAAGAAATTAAAACAGGCCATCCTTGAATAGAGGCAATAAGGCTTGAGGCTACCCAACCAAGAGCTACTCCTATCACTCCACCTACAAGACACAAAATTATAGATTCGGACAAAAACTGAAATAGAATATCCTTCCTTTTAGCCCCTATAGCCATTCTAATTCCAATCTCCCTGGTTCTTTCAGTAACCGAAACAAGCATTATGTTCATAATGCCAATTCCTCCTACTAAAAGTGAAATCCCTGCAATACCAGCTAACATAATAGTGAAAATTCCCATAGTGCTTTGCATAGTAGAAAGGAGCTGCTCCTGGCTGAAAATGTAGTATTTAGTATCATCCTGAAGCTTCTGGTAAAGAATAGCGTCAATTTGCTCTACAGCATCATTAGCGCTTTCCTCATCCTGAGCTTGAATTAAAAAACTGGTAACATACCTGACATTAAGAAGCCTTCTTTGAGCAGTGGTCACAGGAATATACACTTGCTTATCAAAGTTAGAAAACATTACCTGCCCTTTAGGCTCCATTACCCCGATAACGCGAAATTTATATCGGCTTAAAGGGGTATTTACGATGATATACTTTCCTAAAGGGTCTTCATTCTCAAATAGCTCACTAACTACCTCCTGGCCTAATACAACAACAGTGCGATAAGAGTTTATATCCCGTGAGTCAATGAATCTTCCCTCCCCTACCCAGAAATTCATAACATCCTGATACTCAGGGGTAACTCCATTAACTACAATTTCTGAATTCTTATCCTTATACTGAAGTAAAAGATTTCTCTGAATCATAGGCACTACCAATTTCACTGCAGAGGCCCTCCTGCGAATTCTTTCTCCTTCTTCAATGGTAAAAACCTCGGTAAGTTCTTGTTTAGTAAGTTCTTGAGCTTTTCTCCCAGCAAATCCTCTTCTTTTTCCTGGAGTAACAGTTATGAGATTTGTTCCCAAAGCCTGGATATGTTCCGAGATAGATTTCTGAGCACCTTGAGTTATGGAAACAATAGTTATAACTGCCACTATTCCAATAATGATTCCCAATATAGAAAGAAAGGACCTCACCTTATTAGCAAATATCCCATCTAATGCAGCTTTAAAGTTTTCTGTAAATTCCATTTTTTCTCCTGAAGTTAGAAGATATAATTATGTTAAGTGGTTAATTTCTTCTTTCTCGAGCAGTCCATCCCTTATGTGAATTATCCTTTCGGAATACTTAGCTACATACCTCTCATGAGTTACGACAATTAAGGTATGCCCTTCCTCGTGCAGTTTTTGAAAAAGCTCAATAATGCCTTGACCAGCTTTGCTGTCAAGATTTCCCGTTGGCTCATCAGCTAAAATAATAGGCGGATTGTTAATTATAGCCCTGGCTACAGCAACTCTCTGTCTTTCACCTCCAGAGAGTTCATTAGGTTGATGATAAAGACGGTGAGATAGTCCCACTTTTTCAAGAGCTAACTTAGCTCTTTGTATTCTTTCCCTCATTCTTACCCCTGCATAAATGAGAGGAAGCTCAACGTTGTGAAGTGCTGTGGAGCGAGGAAGGAGATTAAACTGCTGGAAGACAAAACCTATTTTTTTATTTCGCACTTCTGCCAGTGCATTATCATTTAACTTCCCCACTTCTTTCTTATCTAAGAAGAGTTTTCCCAAGGTAGGTCTATCTAAACAGCCAAGAATATGCATAAGAGTAGATTTACCTGACCCTGAAGGTCCGGTAATGCAGACAAACTCTCCCTTTTCTATTCTTAAATCTACTCCTCGTATGGCTTCCACTTTTACTTTTCCCACTTTATAGGTCTTTTTAATATCAATTGCTTGAATCATAATTTAATCTCAATAAAAAAATGTAGTGCAAGCCTTTTAGACTCATCAGATTAGCTACTTATCTTTTTGGTTTGGGAAGAGGAATTTTAACTGGCGATTTACGCGTTTTTGTATTTTCCTCAGCTTCTTTTTGTTTTCTCCTCATCTCAATAATTTTTTGCAGCCCTGAAGAAAGAACCAATTCTCCTTCTTTAAGACCACTTTTAATCTCAACATTTGTATCGTCTGAAACTCCTACAGTAATACGTCTAAGAGAAGATTTTCCTTCTTTTAAGACCACTGCAAATTTTTTTCCACTTCTTTCATTGACTGCCTCTACTGGCAAGATAAGCACATCTTTTGCCTCTCCAACAATAATATCTGCATTAGCAGTAAGTCCTACCTTTAATTTTGGGTCAACTTTCTCAAGCTCTATTTTAACCTCAACCACTACTAACCCTGAGGAAGTGGTAGTTTCTGGAGCAATATAAACAACCTTTCCAAGAAAAGTCTCATTTGGATAAGCATCTATAGTTATCTTAGCCTTTTGTCTCATCCTAACCTGAGATATATCAGTTTCATCAACATAGACATCGGCAAATAACTTATCTGTGTTAATAAGCCGTAGAATATCCTTTGAAGCAGAAACAACTTCTCTTTCCTCTACATATATTTTTGATACCACGCCAGAGAATGGAGCCTTTAAAATTGTATTCTCTAAATCCCTTTTTCTAAGTCGGAGTTCTAACTTCCTCTCTTTTACCTGTCTTTCTTTCTCTTCAACTACATTTTTAGAAGAGCTAACTTTAGCTTTCCTTAATTCTGATTCAGCATCTTTTAAAGCATTTTCTGCCTGAAGAAGTGAAAGCTTTTCCTGATCATCCTCTAACTTAGCAAGAATTTGTCCTTCTTTTACATAATCTCCCTCTTCAACCATAATTTGCTTAACCCTACCCGACCTGCCAAATTCCAGCTGTTCATTTC
>JAGHCO010000142.1 GCA_021160405.1 Candidatus Aerophobota bacterium | reverse complement strand
TTATAAAGATTTGCGTATCTATTATGAGGTTCAATACTTTTATCAATCATATGGCTTTTTATCTAAAGGGTGGGGTCATGCATTGGCTTAAGGGAATAGTGCATACGTGTTATATGGTTATATGATTTCCAATAATTCTTATGGATTTCTCTTACTTGGTTGATTACTAAATTCATCTTTTGGAAAGCTTTGTTTTCCTTTTCTTCCATTTTTTGATGATCACATATGGTTTGGTTATCAAGCTCATAAAGGATAGCTTTAACTGATTCTCTTACTCCTCTTGGATAATATCCGCCTTCCAACACTAAAACCATCCTTCCTTCACAAATTTTTTTTGCCTTATCATATAGAAGTTTTGTTAGTCGAGCAAATCCAGGTTCTGTCATCTTCATTCCACCTAAAGGGTCTTCTATATGTGTATCAAAACCAGCAGAGATTAAAATCAATTGTGGTGAGAATTCATCTATAACAGGCAAGAGGAGATGACGAAAGAGACAGCCATAATCTGCATCATCTTTATTTCTCGATATAGGGACATTTATTGTAAAACCCTCCCCAGGACCTTCTCCTTTTTCATAAAAATCACCGGTCCCTGGAAAAAATGGAAATTGATGTATAGAAAAATAGAGGATAGAAGGGTCCTTATAAAATGTATGCTGAGTTCCATTTCCATGATGTACATCCCAGTCTACGATTAATATCCTTTCAAGACCTAATTTTTCCTTTGCAAACTTTGCTCCTACAGCTATATTGTTAAAAAAACAAAATCCCATTGCTTTATTTCTCTCGGCATGGTGTCCTGGGGGCCTAACAAGAGCAAAAGCTGGAAAATTTTTTCTTTTCATTACAAAGGAAATGGCTTCTAAAACTCCACCAACAGCAAGAAAAGCTGCTTCATATGACTTGGGAGATGTTACAGTGTCAGGCGCAAATATTCTTCTTGGCAACCCAGCTGTTTTTAAGATTCTGTCAATGTGGATGGGTGAGTGAACCATTTCAACTTCTTCAATACTGGCAGCACGAGCTGGAATTAAAGTATAAAGATGCTTTATCTCTTCTTTTTCAAGCATTTCATAAACCGCTCTTAATCTTTGAGGATTTTCTACATGCAAGGGGCCTGTCTCGTGTGCTAAATACCTTATATCTCTTACTATTCCAATCATGAATTAAAGGTTTTTCTCCTATTTATTTTATTGTACAATATCTCAAAAAATTAAAAAAAATACAAGGATAGATTATTCAAACAAAGTAGATTGATATATTTCACGTGCCTCAAAATAAAAAAGGGGGAAAATATCCCCCTTTTAGTTAGCCCTCGGTTGGTATTCTGTTGGCAATAAGATCATCAATAACAGATGGGTCAGCAAGTGTTGAGGTATCACCTAATGTCTTTACATCTCCTGCAGCAATCTTCTTTAGTATTCTTCTCATGATTTTTCCTGAACGGGTTTTTGGAAGTCCATCAGCAAACTGAATGATTTCTGGAGTAGCAATAGGACCTATTTGTGAGCGTACCCATTGAACAAGCTCTTTTTTCAACTCATCGCTCTTTTCAACACCTGCGTTAAGAGTAACAAAAGCATATATAGATTGCCCTTTGATTTTATGTGGATACCCTACAACCGCAGCTTCAGCAACCTTTTCGTGTGCAACTAGTGCACTTTCAATTTCTGCTGTACCAAGTCTGTGACCAGAGACATTGATTACGTCATCAATTCTGCCAAAAATCCAGAAATAACCATCTTCATCTCTTTTTGCGCCATCACCAGAGAAATAATAACCAGGGAATTGAGTAAAATAGGTATCTTTAAATCTTTCAGGATCACCAAACACTGTTCTCATCAAGCCAGGCCATGGTGCTTTTAGGCAAAGGGCTCCTTCCTGATTAGGTGTAGTAATCTCTTTACCAGTATCAACATCCAATATTACAGGCTGAACACCAAAGAATGGGTAAGCCACTGAACCAGCTTTTATGGGCATACAGGGGAGAGGAGTAATAAGAGCACCACCAGTTTCGGTTTGCCACCATGTATCAACGATTGGGCACCATTCTCTACCGATTGTTTTATAATACCAGAGCCATGCTTCAGGATTTAGAGGTTCGCCAACAGAACCAAGAAGCTTAAGACTGCTTACATCATGCATAGTTGCATACTTATCGCCTTGTCTGGCAATTGCTCTAATGGCAGTTGGAGCAGTATAAAACTTATCAACTTTATATTTTTCTACAATTGCCCAAAAACGGTCATATGCTGGATAGCTTGGAACACCTTCAAACTGAACAGAAGTAAATCCATTACAAAGAGGACCATAGACAATATAGCTATGTCCTGTTACCCAACCAATATCTGCGGTACACCAAAACGTTTCTTCCTCTTTTATGTCAAATATATACTTTGTTGTCATTGCTACATAAACAAGATATCCACCAGTTGTATGGAGCACACCTTTTGGTTTGCCAGTGGAACCACTTGTATAAAGGATAAATAAAGGATCCTCTGCATCCATCCATTCAGGTTCACATACAGGTTTTATATCTGGTGCATTCATCTCTTCGTGATACCAAAAATCCCTGCCATCAACCATATTGATCTCATTATTGG
>JAGHCO010000150.1 GCA_021160405.1 Candidatus Aerophobota bacterium | reverse complement strand
CTTTATGGCCTTTCGGGTTGCAATAGGATAACTCTTGCAAATCTTACATTTTCAGATGAACCCGGGTTTTATGGAACTGTATATGCACCAAATGCTACAATATACGATTTTGGAACTGTTAATATATGTGGTTCTCTCATAGGTAATAAAATATATTTAGTTGGTAGTAATACTAAGGTTCATTACGATGAAGCATTGAAAAACCCGGTTCTTAATCCTGCTGCTCCTTTGAGAAAAGGTTTTGAGTTTGTCTCTGGTTCCTGGAAAGAGCTCTAAAAAATAAATAGAAAAAGGAGGAGTTTATGCCCCAAGCTCTCACCAATGTAAGGTTTACCTACCAGGATTATCTTCTTCTGCCAGAGGATAAACGATACGAGATAATTGAAGGAGAGCTAATTATGGTGCCTGCACCGATTCCCTATCATCAGGATGTATCTAAAAGTTTATTTTTGCGGCTGAATAATTATGTAGAGAGCGAGAACCTGGGGAAAGTATACTATGCTCCTATAGACGTTGTCCTATCCAATGAGAATATAGTTCAACCAGATATTTTGTTTATCTTTAAGCAAAGGCTCTCCATCATTACCGAAAAGAATATCCAGGGAGCTCCAGATTTAGTGATAGAGATTATCTCTCCTTTAACAAGAGAAAAAGATTCTCTCTTGAAAAGAAAGATATACGGTAAATTTGGAGTGAAAGAGTTCTGGTTGGTTAATATGGAGAAAAAAATGTTGAAGTGCTTACTCTTAAAGAGAAAGGTTTTGAAAAAGCAGGCTTTTACACCAAAAATGAAACTCTTCTCTCCCCCCTGCTTCAAAATTTAAGAATACCCATCAATGAGATATTTTAGCCTGCGCAAAAGATCACTTAAAATAAGTAAGATTCTCAAAGGAGAAGAGGGACAGGTAGGGTTAATTCTTGTCTTTGTAATCTTATCTATTTTGGGAGTTGTTAGTTTAAGTTTTCTTTATCAAATGAAATTAGAGCAGATGTCAGCTTCTAATTTCCAGGATGCTCTTAAAGCTAATTATCTTGCTCAGGCAGGGATTGAGCGAGCTATTGCTGAGCTAATAAACGATACCAATGAGTATGATGATCTATATGAGAGTTGGGCTAAAGGATTTACCGAATCTATGGGTGAGGGAGATTACAGTGTCTGTTTTATTAGTGGAGAAGAGGAGAAAGAGCTCACCGGGATATGGGATGAGGCAGCTAAATTAAATATTAATGTCGTTGGGATAGGCGATCATAATGAAGGATGGGGTCCCTATGAGCTTAATATGAGGGCTCTAAGCTCTCTTAGTGAGTATAGGATAAAAGATATTTTAAAACACCGCTATGGGATGGATGAAGCTCCTGGGAAAAAAGGAGTAGATGATGATGGTGATAGGTATATTCTTGAGAAGGATGGAATTGACAATGATGCTGATGGGAAAATTGATGAGGAGAAAGAAGGAGTTGATGAACCTGATGAGTTTTTCCCTGATAAACCTCGTGGAGATGATAATCCTTTTGATACCGTAGAAGAGATAAGATTAGTTCCAGGGATAGGGGAGGGGACTTTTAAAAAGATAAAGGATTTTATAACTATTTATTCTTACGACAAGAATGTAGATAAGAAAGGAAAGCTAAGAGTAAACATTAATAAATCCTCTCCCGGTAAGATCAGTTATGCTTTAAGAGAAGCAGGAGTTCCCTCGGATAAAGCAGACCAAATTGCAGTTAATATAGTAGATTTTAGGGATAAGGATAGCTGTCCTACCTCCTATCATGGAAAATATGGCATTGAGAAAACAGCTTATATAAATGAAGTTATGCCTAATTTTACTTCTTCTGTTCCTGTAGCTGTGGCTGATTTAGCTGAAGGAGGTGTAAGATTCCTGAAAGATAAAGTAAAAGAGAAGATAGAGGAAAAATTAAAAGAAAAATTAAAAAGAGGTGCTTCAGAAATAACAGAAAAAATAAATGAGGGTATCTCTACTAAGGAAGAGGAACTGAATGAAGAGGTAGAAAAGATAATAAAGAAGAGAAGAGGAAGAGATCTCACAAATGAAAAGGTATCTTTTTTGAAAATTTTTAGAGGAAAACCTGCCTGGGCATCTGAGGGGGAACCTGTAAAGGTAGATATAGAAATAGAGTGGATAGAGTTGTTTAATCCTTATGATAGTTCCTGTGAAGTAATGGGGTGGAGGATAAAAACTTCTCTAAGAGAAAAGCTAATTTGGGGATTAATTCCTGCCCGGGGATACTGGTTTATATTCAATGTAGTCATTAAAATGCCTGGGAAAACTATAGGGAAGGAACTATTGAACAATTTTGTGGATACAGTAGTCTTAAAAAATAGACGGGGAGATACAGTAGATGAAGCAACTTATTATAACTACGGTGCTCCCTGGAATGCCTTTGAAAAAAATGATCCAAGGGTAAGGGAGTTTGTAAGTTCTCTTCCTGGAGGAAGCCCAGGATTTCGTAATTGGTTCTGGATGCCTGAAATTGGTGAGGGTAAATACAGTGATGATTACAGCAGCTTTTATGTAAAAGATAAACCCTTCGCTAATGTTGGAGAGGTTGGTTTTATTCATACTGGTAAGCAATTTAGAACGGTAAATCTTGATAGAGGTGGAGATTGGAAAGTTTTAGATAAGTTAACTGTGGCTTGGCCAGTTGAAAAACCTGTAAAGGGAAGGATTAATGTGAACACTGCCAGTAGACAGGTTCTCCAATCTCTTCCTGGAATAGATAAAAAGTTAGCTAAATCTATTATATACTACTGTGATAGTAAAAGGGGACCTATTAAAGAGGTGGGAGAGATTGCTGAGATATCAGGTATTCAAAAGCTTGGTTTTAATGGTATAGATGATGATAAAGATGGGTATATAGATGAAGATGATGAAAAAGAGGCTATCTTAAGGGGTATTTCTAATCTTATAACTGTTCGCAGTAACTGTTTTACCATTGTCTCTAAGGGACAGGTAAAGAGAGGAGGCAGAGTGGTGGCAGAGAGAAAGATAAAGGTAGTAGTAGATAGAGGAGTCCATCCAGTAAAGATAAGATACTACAAGGAGATTTGTTCAAAGTAAATAGAGGAGATAATCGATGGCTAAAACGATTGCTGAAATTAATGAAAAAATAAAAAAAGGTAAGGTCATGGTGGTAACAGCAGAGGAGATAATTGACATTGCGAAAAAAGAGGGAATAGATAAAGCCGCTGAGATGGTAGATGTTGTTACTACAGCTACCTTCGGACCAATGTGCTCTTCAGGAGCTTACATTAATATTGGTCACACTAAACCTCGGATAAAGTTAGGAGGAGGGAGAACTTATATTAATGATGTTCCTGTCTACACAGGATTTGCTGCTGTAGATATATATATTGGAGCAACTTCTCTTCCCGATGATGACCCTCGTAATCGGATTCATCCAGGAGAATTTAGATATGGTGGAGGGCATTTAATACAGGATTTAGTTGCTGGAAAGGATGTAAAACTTGTTGTCACTACCTATGGAACCAACTGCTATCCTCGAACAAAGCTAGAAACTTGGTTAAACATAAAGGATTTAAATGAGGCAGTTCTATTTAACTTTAGGAATGCTTATCAGAATTATGATGTAGCGGTAAATCTTTCTAATAGGATAATCTATACCTATATGGGAACTCTTCAGCCTCGGTTGGGGAATGCTAACTATTCTACCTGTGGGCAGCTTTCCCCTCTTTTAAATGATCCTTACTATGAGACCATAGGAATAGGGACAAAGATTTTCTTGGGGGGAGGGATAGGATATATAGTTTGGCAGGGAACTCAGCATAATCCTAATGTAATTAGGGGGAAAAATGGTGTTCCTAAAGAGCCTGCAGGAAGTGTAGCTGTAATTGGTGATCTTAAACAGATGAGCCCTGATTACTTAAAGGGGGTTAGCATGGCAGGATATGGAGTTAGCCTTAGTGTAGGTATAGGAGTTCCCATTCCTATATTAAATAAAAATATTTTAAGATACACTACAGTAAGAGATGAGGAGATCTACACTCAAATAGTTGATTACAGCGAAGCTTATCCTAAAGGGATTTCTGAGTCCTTAGGTGAGGTAAGTTATGCTCAGCTTAACTCGGGAAAGATTATGATAAAAGGGAAAGAAGTTCCTACAGGGTGTCTCTCCAGTTACCCTAAAGCTAAAAGGATTGCTAATACCTTAAAAGAGTGGATAAAAAGCGGTGAATTTCTCCTTACTCAGCCTGTGCAACCCCTACCTTCAGTAGATTCTGGGATTGTCTTTAAGCCCTTAAAAGAAAGACCCCTTCGGAATAAGAAGTAAGACGCGAGAGGTGAAAGAGAGAACTCTGGGTATGAAAAAGTTTGAGGCTGCTCTTTGCTCGGTGCTTTCTGGCGCCTGCGGCTAAGTTCTACTCTTATCTTTTTACTGTGGCTCTTATGGGCGATGTATAAGTTTAGAGAAGAACTAAGAGTTAGAACGCATAGACCCGCCTT
>JAGHCO010000189.1 GCA_021160405.1 Candidatus Aerophobota bacterium | reverse complement strand
TGCCTATTCCCTATACTCTCAAGTTGCGAAGGAGTATCCTCAAAGCAAAGACATCCCCTGGAGTCTTTACCAGATAGGAAACTGTTATTATCATCTGGGATTATTTGAAAAGGCAAAGACAGCTTATGAGAAACTAATAAAAGATTTTAGCGGCAGTTTCTGGTCAGAAATGGCTAAGGTAATGATATAATATAAGAAGTAATATGTGACGTGTGAAAGCTAAAATGAACAAACTATCTTTAGAAGAAGAAACTAAATTAAAAGAGAATTATCAAAAAGAGCTTAAGCTTTACGAATCTATGTTTAATATCGCTCTAAAACAGGAAGAGATGATCCAATCTCGAAACTTAACTCAGCTACTCTCCCTAATTAATCAAAGAAAGGAAATCATCAATAAAATAAATCAAATAGAGCAGAAAATCCTGCCCCTCAAAGGAAAGTGGACAGAGGCAAAAGACTATTCCTTAGGTGGTGAAGTTTCTCTTTTAGTAAAAAAATTAAGCTCTCTATTGGAGAAAATACTAACTCAGGAGCAAAAGAATAGCTCCCTTCTAAAAAAATCCATCCGAAAGGTAAACACAGACCTTGAACATATCCAGAAGGGGAAAGCTTTACATAAAGCCTATGGAAATTACTTTAAAGCAAAACCTCGCTTTATGGATCAGGTAACATAAAAGGAGAATCAATGCCAGAAAAACTTCTTCAAGAGGAAAAAACTAAGATAGACCTTTTAGCAATTGCCTTCCATAACTTCAATCAGGCTACTCAAAGCTTGGAAGAGAGCTATCAAACTCTTAAAGACGAAATTGCTCATTTAAACAAAAAATTAGCTGAAACTAACAGAGAACTAACTCGGAAAGTAGAGGAATTAAGTAGAATCCACAGTTACCTTAGTAATATCCTGGACAGTATGATGGAGGGACTCATTGCCATCAATCCCCAAGGAAAGATAAGTATCTTTAATAGAGCAGCTCAGGAAATTACCTCTCAACCTCGAGAAAAAGTTTTAGGTTCATCGTATCAGAAAGTATTTGGAGACAAAAATAGAGCTTTCACTCATCTTTTAAAAAAAACTCTTGAGGATAGAAAGCCTTTAATGGCAGAGCGCAAATTCTATCGAGAAAATGAAGTTGTTCCACTGGAAATAGCTACTAATCCAATAAAAAGGAAAGATAGAGAAATAGAAGGAGCACTGGCAGTTTTCCGAGATATATCTGCTATTAGAAAACTACAGGAAGAAATTCAACACAAACAAAGACTGGCTATGTTAGGACAAATGGCGGCAAGTGTAGCCCACGAGATAAGAAACCCTTTAAGTGCAATTGAGGGGTTTGCACTCCTTTTAAAAGATACTTTTCGGGAAGATACCAAAAAAAGCCAATGGGCTAATAATATTGTAAAAGGAACCAGAAATTTAAATAATCTGGTTAGTAATCTTTTAAATTTTGCTCGTCCTCTAAAAGTTAACTTTCAACAGATACAGATAAAAGAAATTATAGAGAATAGTTTATCCTTTGCCTTCCAGAGAATTGGAGAAGAAAAACTAAATATTCAAATCAAGAAAGAAATTCCTACCCAACCCATAAAAATAATAGCAGATCCTGAGCTTCTTGAACAAGCATTTCTAAATCTAATACTTAATGCTATACAATCTATGGCTAATGAAGGGAAGCTAACTATTTCTGTGGATAAGCAAGTTTACTTGCATCCTTCCCCTCATGAATTCTTTAGAGAATGGGAAGGTGATTACATCCTGACTAAATCTTATGGAGAAGTTCATATAAGATTTTCTGATACAGGATGTGGTATCTCAAAAGAAGAGATGAAAAAAATATTTCATCCATTTTATACAACCAAAGCTAAGGGGTGCGGATTAGGGCTAACTATCACTCAGCGAATTATTCAAAGTCACGGAGGAGGTATTAAGGTAGAAAGTAAAGAAGGAAAAGGAACTACTTTTACTATTTACCTACCCTTAGATGAAATAACATAATTATTCACCGCAGAGACCACAGAGTATGCAGAGATGAATCAGAGAAAAAAATTTAGTAACATTTAGCCACCAAGACACGAAGACACCAAGATGAATGCATAAAAAAGTTCGACGTTCAAATCTTAAAACAAGTACTCAGAGAATCGTTAATAATTTTCCTGATTCTCTGTGAACTCTGTGCGCTCTGCAGTAAAAATGATAAAAAATGGCCATAGAAAAGATTTTAATAGTAGATGATGAACCTTTAATACGAGAGTTATTAAAAGAGATTTTAAGCAGAGAAGGTTATGAGGTTATCTTATCTGAAGATGCATCATCTGCTCTAAAGAAAATTAAAGAGCAGTACTTTGAACTGGTAATAACTGATGTTCGAATGCCCAGAATAAATGGGATAGATCTTTTAGAAAAAATTAAAAATGTCTCTCCTTCTACTTTAGTAGTAGTAATGACTGCCTATGGAAGCATAGAAAATGCTGTAGAGGCTATGAAAAAAGGTGCTTACGATTATATCACTAAACCTGTAACCCCGCAGCAAATTAAGTTAATTATTCAGAAAGCCTCTCATCATCTAAATTTATTAGAGGAGAATAATTACCTCAGAGCTCAGATAAATCAAAGATATAACTTTAAGGAACTAATCGGGGAAAGTCCTCAAATGAGAAAGGTGTACAAAACTATCGATCGAGTAGCTTCCATTAAAACTACAGTGCTAATCCAAGGGGAAACAGGAACGGGTAAAGAGCTTGTAGCCAGAGCAATCCATTATCGGGGTCCTCGCAAAGATAAACCTTTTATAAAGGTGAACTGTTCTGCTTTGCCTAATGACCTTCTGGAAAGTGAGCTATTTGGACATGAAAAGGGTGCTTTCACAGGAGCAATAAATAAAAGAGAAGGAAGATTTGAACTGGCAAATATGGGCACAATACTGTTAGATGAGATAAGCGAGACCAGCCCAGCTTTTCAGGCGAAATTATTAAGAGTTTTGCAGGAAGAAGAATTTGAGCGAGTGGGGGGGACCAAAACCATTAAAGTGGACGTTAGAGTAATTGCTACTACTAATAAAGATTTAAAAAAAGCTTTAAAAGAAGGCAGATTTAGAGAGGACCTTTACTACAGATTGAATGTAATTCCAATTTATCTGCCCCCTCTTCGAGAGAGAAAAGAGGATATGCCATTGTTAGTTCAGCACTTTTTAAGAAAATACAATCACCAAGATAAAGTTGGAATAAAATTTATTTCTAAAGAATGCCTCAATTTAATGAAGGAATACGATTGGCCCGGAAATGTAAGAGAGCTGGAAAACGTTATAGAACGAGCTGTGGCAATGGCTGAGGGAAATGTTATTCTTCCTGAACACTTAGCCTTAACTTCTGCTCCTAAGGAAAAGAATTTATCCCTTTTAGAAAACATTACTTTAGATGAAGTGAAGAGGAAATTAATAGAGAGCACCTTACGTAAAACAAAAGGAAACAGGACAAAATCAGCTAAGATTTTGGGGATAACTGTTCGCACTCTTCGTAACAACATAAAAAAATACCACCTCCAATAGGAAATTTTTTCCTATTGCGGGGTCAGGTCTCAACATTTGACATTTGCTGTGGTTGGCTACGCTGTATATTTTTCTTCGCGAAATGTCAAATGTTGAGACCCGACCCCTTTAGATGTGGCAAAAACTTTGCAAGCATAAGAAATTGGAGAAAACAATGGAATGGATAAATCAAGATTTAACTTATATGTTATTGAAAAAAGCTCTTGATGTTTGTCTGTTGCGTCATAAAGTTATCTCCAATAATATTGCCAATGTAGATACTCCCGGATTTAAGGCATCTAAGGTTATTTTTGAAGAAAAACTCAGAGCCGCCTTAAACTCTAACAGTAATTTTTCTTCAAAGATCAGGCAAATAAAACCAGAAGTTGTACAGGATAACAGCCCTACTCAACGTGAGGATTTTAACAATGTAGATATAGAAAAAGAAATGGTAAAACTTTCCCAGAACACTTTATATTACAACATTTATGTGCAACTTCTCAGTGAAAAACTGGAAATGATCAGAGAAGCTATACAGAGTAAATAATTTCTCAGGAGGAGAATATGAAAATTTCTAATTTGTTTAGCGCAATGAACATTAGTGCTTCAGGAATGAGTGCTCAAAGAATGCGTATGAATATAATCTCCAGTAACATTGCTAACGCACAAACTACACGTACTCCCCAAGGAGGACCTTATCGAAGAAAAGAGATTATATTTACC
>JAGHCO010000052.1 GCA_021160405.1 Candidatus Aerophobota bacterium | reverse complement strand
CTTATCACCTCTTACCACACTTTTTCTAAACTCAAAAGGAATTCCAGCAGTATAGGTAATTCTTTTTACCAGAAGGGCGGGAGAACCAACAGGAATTTTAAGTTTTTCAGACTCAAATTCATCAACAAGGATAGGCTCAAAAGTTTCTTTTGCCCTGGTTATCTTTATTTTGTATTTTTTTATGATAATATTATAAAGGGGAATCTTTTCTACATCCTCCTTATCTAAGTTAGGAAAAAACTCTTCCACAAGATAGGAGGTCTCCAGAATTAAAGGCTTTCCCTCGGCGAGTCTTAACCTCATTATCTTATAAACCATCTCATTTTCTTTTAATCCCAGGATATTTTTAATGTAAGGATCGGGCAGGATTTTCTCATTTTCCAAAAGCTTTGAGGAGGGGTTTAGACCCTTTTCTCTCATATCCTGGGCAAAGCTGTAGAATCTGTTTAACTGCTGAGTTATCTTAGGTTCAGCTACAAAGGTTCCCTTTCCCTGTTTTCGGTATAAAAGACCTTCCTGTACAAGTTGAGATAGGGCTTGTCTGACAGTTCCTCTACTTACCCCATATTTTTTACAAAGCTCTGTTTCAGAAGGGATAAGGAAGTGAGGAGGCCATTCTCCATTTTCTATATTCTCCCTTAACTCCTCAGTGAGCTGATAATATAAAGGCACAAAAGATTTTTCATCTAAAGGCATTTTTCAATCTCAAATGTAGAACTTGAACAACTAAATTAAATATATATACAACTAAATATTATACCAAGTTTGGATAATTGTCAACCCCACGTTAAATCGCAAAAAATTGACAATAGTCCTTTATTTAACAGCTTTTGAGAAATTTTTAGGTATTCCGAAGGAATTGACGAAGTCCTATCTTTGGTTGAAAGAGATGTTTAATTTATTTTACATTTTAAGAGGTAGAAAGCGATGAATTCAGGAAAATAGGAGGGTAAAGCCTCCCCTATCCAATAAAATAAGGATTTTCTATAGGTAGAGGCGATTTCAGTTGCCCTTCAATAACTTATTGCCCTTAAACGTCTCATTATCTCATGATGAGTTATTCCTTGTTCACCTGCTGCATCCAATGCTTCAGCTTCCCCTAGTTTTTGATACAACTCAAGTAAACTATGGAGACGTTCATAATGGGCTTGGCTCATCACAACCAAATCACCTTTTCCATTTTTGGTTATAAATATAGGCTGGTCCTCGCTGTGGCAAAGTTCTGATATTTCGTTGACTCGATTTCTTAAAAGTTACCTTCTTTCTTACCAAAGATATAACTTCATTTTGCCAAGAGTGGACTACACCCAGGTGCACCTGTCGCTTTTCTTAAAAACTCTGGAATTTTTCCACCAGCATCAGTAACAGCTAAATTTTTCATTTTCTCACAAATATCAGGATATTCCTTAGCGATGTTATTTCTTAACTTTGGATCGGCTTCCAAGTCGTATAGAAGAGGAGCCTCTCCCCAAAGGTAAGCATTATACCACCAGCGTTTATCACGAACCATTACCATTGGTCCCCATCCGCAGGTAACATGATCGTATATCTCATCATCTTTACCTAAAGCTAATGGCCAGATATCTTTTCCATCCATTGGCTTGTCTGACTCTATCCCTAATCTGGCAAGAATGGTGGCAGGTAAATCAAAGTTATAAACTAAACTATCACAGGTTGTGCCTCTCCCTTCCCCTCTTGGGTGGCGAATCATTAAAACTAAATCACAAATCTCCCGGCTCATGGGATGACCTTGTTTTCCAACTATATTGTGCTCTCCAATGCAATGCCCATGATCAGATATTACAGCAATCAAAGTATTATCCATCAATCTAAGGTTTTTCATTTTTTCAAGGAAATAGCCCAGCCATCTATCTACTAAGGTTACCTCTCCAGCATAGTTTGCCCTGAGTCGCTTTAACACACGAGGGCTAATTTGATCAGCCGGGCCGTAAAGGGAAGCTAAAAGATCAATTGTATCATCATCAGGGTCATAAAGTTTCCTATAGGAAGTGGGTGGATCCCATGGCTCGTGAGGATCAAAGGAATCAAGAACAAGGAAGAATTTTTCCGCATCTTGATTTCTCTCAAGCCAATTAGCTCCAGTTTTAAAAACTCTAGCAGGAAAATAATCCTCTTCATAGTTTCTATCGGCTACATTAATTAAATATTTACGAACAAAATCTGTAAATTTTCCTCCTGTTCCCTTCGTTTTTGTTCTTAAATTTTCAGGAATATGATTTAAAACTTCCTCCTTAGAAGGAATAGGACCTGAGCGATAAGGATCAGTTTCCTGACCTCTTATCCAGGTCCACTCATCAAAACCACGGTGAAAGTTCATTGATGGTTTAAACTGATGATAAGTATCAGTTACAAAAGCTGTGCGATATCCGTTACGCTGCAAAATTTCAGCAATGGTGTCTCTTTCTTCTAAGACAGGTCCCCAGCCGGGTGCACCAGTAAAGAGATTACCCTTATAATCCTTATGACCTACAAATGGAAAGATACGGCAGCCGGTTTGCAAAACCCTTCTGACCGGTAGAGTAGGAAGCGATTCTGGATAAGCATGGGTAAACAGCACTGACTCCTTAGCTAAAGAGTCAAGATAAGGTGTTTTAATCCATTTATTTCCATAGCAGCCTACATGGTCCTGTCTTAAGGTATCAATGATTATGAGCACTACATTCATACTTCTTCCTCCTTGAGATAGTTTGGTCTTTTAGGGAATTTTTTCCACTTAAATTCTTCTTTTACATCAGTTTTTATTTGATCATCTTCTATGGTTTTCTTGGAATTTCTTTGCTTTTTTGTAGTGGGCTTCTGTTGCCCCTAATTCTATATTCCTTTCATTTGCTAATCTATACATATCATAAATACTTCTATCGAGGAGTTCCGCTGCTTTACCAATACTAATCCTACCCTTTCCTAAGAGCTTTAAGACATAATTCTCAGCTCCGGCATATAGTAATTGTTTTAGTGCAGTAGATTGGTTTACATGCTCCTCACTTGAGCGTAATCGAGCTAAGGCTATAAGATTCTCGGGAACTCTCAATGGATAGGGTTTATTCATTTTTCACCTCCAATTCCTTTTTAATAAGCTTATAGAGAGAACTTCTTATATATGGCCTGAGTTCTTCCAATGCAATTAAACCTTCCTGTTTAGATATCTCTCTGATCTCAACAAGCTTTGATATCAAATTTGCGGGCGTAAGATAGGAAATATTATACCTATCTAACAAATTCAAAAATGCCAAATCATCACTTACTATAGCTAATGCATCTTGACTATAAAATAAGTGCAAAGTTGATTTTTCCCCTTCTCCTAAGGACTGTGTTTTCTGAAGTAATTTTTTGACTTTAAGATTTGGCTTTGTCGCCGCTACTCTTATAATCCCTCGGTTAATATAGTTTTCTAATACAAATGCATCCTCATAGAAATGTTCTTTGCCTCTTTCAATCGCCTCTTTAAATACCTGATCTGTGATAATGCAATTGTAACTTCTCCCCAGGGATGGAAGCAAACCGATTTTGCTGAGCTTAATTAGCCCATCAGCATCTAAAATTATCGAATTCATTATACAAATTTATACTAAATTTAAAGAAAGTCAACTCCCCTTACTTCGTCGGTTAATTAATTAAATAATTGTCAACCCCCCCACGTTAAATCGCAAAAAATTGACAATAATCCTTTATTTAACAGCTTTTGAGAAATTTTTAGGCATTCCGAAGAAATTGGCAAAGTCCTATTTCTCGTTGATTTTGGTGTGGTTAATTCAAGGGAATGGGATTTTTGTAAAGGGTAAAAATAAGGAAGAGATTTCTTATATTCGTGGCTAAATAGTTAAAATTCAGTAATCATCCAGATTAATCTCCATTCCATCACGGGCAGCTATAACTTTCAAACTTAGTCTCTCCTGTATTTCTTGAGCAACCTGATAGGGCTTTGCCCTGAGCATAGTCATACCAAAATGAGTTAATACTGCTAATTTAGGTTTAAGATTGGCTATTATCTTTTCTGCATCTTTTATGTCTAAGTGGTCTAATCCTTCTTTTGGCTGGTATCTTACTACATTTATTATAACTACCTTTCCTGGATAATACCTCTCCAGACCTTCAAAATATCTTGTATCAGAGATAAGAGAAACTGATATCTGTCCAGATTTGACATTTAAACCGTAAGTTTCCACCTTGTGCTGATGCCTTTTTGGAGTTTCAAGAGTAATATTTTTTAAAGAGTACCTTCCACCTTCTTTTAAAACCTCTATTTTTTCTGGAAAATCCCGAAGATATCTTAAAATTACTGGATCTTCACCTTCCAGAGCATCTAAAGGAGCAAAGACAGTTCCTCTTTTCTTAAAACCTCCCTCAGTCATTGCCTCTATCATAATATTAATATCTGCAGAATGATCGAGATGCTTATGAGTTAAAATGATTCCATCAAGCTTGGCTGGATTAAGTTTGGGTCTACTCTTAAAGCATTTAATTAAACTACCAGGGCCGGGGTCTACCAATAAATTTGTTCCTTCCAAGCTTAACCATATCCCACCAGAGGCACGAAGTTGCCTGGTTACCACTACCCGTGCACCAGCTGTTCCTAAAAATTTTACTTTATTCAAATTTTTTTTCTCTTTTTAACAGTTCAGCCACTAAGTCACCAAGACACAAAGAAGTAACTTGGTGTCTTCGTTTCTTGGTAGCTAAAATCATTGCTCTTTTTTTCGTTTAAAAAGCAAAATAGAGGCAAATATCCCACTTAGCAGTGCCATAAGATAATAGGAATGGGGGGCCCAGTACTCTCCCTTTACATCAAATTCCATAGTTAAAAGCAAGCTAAACTCGTCGGTTATAAAACCTAACCCTACTCCAAACAAAATGCTCCTCACTCTTCTAATTTCTCGCATCCATTCATTTTTATTTCTCGCTAAGGATAACCAGTTGGAGAGAATTAAAAGAAATATACCCAGATAGAAGTGATGAATATGATAATCATATACCATAAAAAACTTAAGTAAAGGTCTTCCTGCCTCTACCCACATTACTGTCAATCGAGAGGTGAAAATGGTTAGTAGAAAAAAAAGAAATGAGAGAAAAGGGGCTTCTTTGTCTCGCTTTAAAATATACTTTAAATAAATATTAGTGAGAAAATCTATTTTTCTTTTCACTTATAAATTCCTTAGCTCTTTTAATCTGCAGTTTTATTTTTTCTTTCAAGGAAGGGTCTTCCTTTAAGGTATCCAGGTTAGGAGCAATACTTTCTGCCATTTCTAACTTTACCAGAGCCTGAGCAAACTTACCCTTTCTCATTAATCTTTTTCCTCGTTCCAAAAAGGTAAGGGCTATCTCCCTTCTTCCTATAAGCTCAAGCCTTTTCACAGCTTTTTCATTTTCGGGATCTATTTGCAAAACTACTTTATAATCTTTCTTTGCCCTATCAAAAGCTCCTGCCCTCTCATTTTCTAAACCCCGGGAGTATATCTTCTGAGGGATACCGATCTCCTCAGCAATTTCTTCTTCTCCGGGAAAAAGAATAGTGCTTCCTGCAAAAAGTAAGAGAAAAATCCCAGCACCTATCACATAAAGATCAGGTTTTTTCTTTAAGGCAAGGGCTATCACTGCTGAAAGAATAGCTAAGACAATAAATCCAAAAAAACCTACCAATCCTATAATATTCCATAACTCTATCATTTTTTGAACCTTACAAACTTTCTTAAATTATAGGTAATTTTATCGGATAGGTCAAATAGAAGTAATAAGTAAAACGTAAGATGTGAAATGCAATGAGTGATAAGTAAATCCGTGAATGAGTAAATGGGTTAATGTGTAAAACAGGTTCAAAGTTCTACGTTGATTTAGACCAAATAGATAAGATAAGATTGACAATACAGGATAAGCTAAGTAAAATAATGCAAGATGAAAATAATACACCGATATGTATTAAAGGAAATGTTGGGACCCTTTGTTTTTGGTCTTTTGTTTTTTAATTTTATTTTATTTATGGGAATCATTTTTGATTTAACAGAACTAATATTTGTAAAAAATGCTCCTCCCTTCTTAGTAGGGAAATTAATCCTCCTCACTATTCCTTCTTATTTAGATATAATAATTCCAATTGCTCTTCTCTTTTCTTTAATCTTAAGCTTTGGTCGGTTGAGCTGTGAAGGAGAAATAATTGCCTTCCGCAGCTCTGGAATAAGTTTACTTCAATTAGAATCCCCTATCTTTGTACTTGCTTTTTTTCTCAGTGTAGTGTCTCTTTTTTTTTCCGCCTGGCTAACTCCTCAATGCAACCAACTTTATCAAAAAACCTATCAACGAATTCTTCTACAAAGGCCAACCCTGCAGATCAAGGAAAATACAATTATTGATGTAGAAGGAAGAAAACTTTACACCTACCATTTAAATCCAGAAAATCAACAGATGAAAGGTATAGTTTTATATGAATTCCTTCCTCAAAAAGCACAGTTGTTTCCCCAGATTACATTAGCTAAGGAAGGGGAAGTTAAAGATGAAACTTTGATCTTAAGAAAAGTAGCTATTTACAAGTTTAATAAAAATTATCAACTAATTCAAAGGGGGGAATTTAATACTCAGATTATCTATCCTCAAAACCAGCTTAGTAAAAAGGAGAAAAGGGAGAAAAGTAGCTATGAAATGAGTTTAAAAGAAATAAAAGCTAAATTAAAAGAAAAGGGGTTGGGAGAAGAAGAGAAAAGAAAGCTGGAAGCTGATTTCCAGGGAAGAATAGCTATTCCTCTGGCGACCTTCCTCATGGGAATTTTAGCTGTTCCTCTGGGAATTAAGATAAAAAGAGGAGCTAAATCTATAAGTTTGGGAATAAGTCTTATTGTAATAGTCATATACTACATCCTTTTCTTGATTGGAAACTTTTTGGCAAGAGCTGGGTTTCTACCACCATTTTTTGCTATCTGGATGCCTAACTTTATAATGTTAGCTGCGGGAATCTTTTTAAATTTAAAGGCTATTAGAAGGTAACTGATATGAGAATTCTGGATAAGTACGTTACTAAAGAATTTTTAAGATTTTACTTTATTTTTATTCTTTTTTTTATAGCTATTTTTATCTTAACAGATTTTTTTACCTCTATAAGTAAGTTAAAAAAAGGGATAGAATTTGCATCCCTTGTTAGCTATTATCTCCTTCAAATTCCTTACCTGTGGATTTTGCTTAGCCCAGTTTCCGTTGTTATCTCTTGTCTGTTTGCTATCATTTATCTTGCAAGCACTAACCAAATCCAGGCTATCCAAACCAGCGGTACCTCTATTAAAAGAGCTCTCCTTCCTATTTTCACCTGTGGATTAATTATCTCTTTCACTATTCTGTTTCTGGATAATACTTTAACTTTCCAAACGAATCAACTTGCTTATGAGCTAAAGCAAAAAAATTTTATTGGGATGGCTAAGGAAAAAATCCAAAAAAATATCTTTATTGCTGTTCCTCCCTCTTGTATCTTTTATATTAGGTCCTTTGATTTAGAAAAAGCTAAGATGAGGGATATCTTAATTTACAAAAAATCTTTCTCCCCCTCCTTAATTGTGGCTAAGGAAGGGAAATGGGAAAATGGGAAATGGACCCTTTACCAGGGAAGGGAATACTGGTTAAAAGATAAATTAAAAGGAATCTATTTTAATCAAAGATTTCTTGGTATAGATCAAAAACCATCTTATTTTACTAAAAAATACTTCCCACCGGAGCGAATGAACATATCAGAATTAAAAAAGCATGTTGAAAATTACAAAAAGAGCGGATTTGAAACCTCAGATTTAGAAACTGAACTTAACTTTAAATATTCCTCTCCTTTTGCCAATTTCATTTTAATATTTGTTAGTATTCCTATTGGGATTTTTTTAAGAAAGGTAGGAAGGGGAGCGGGTCTTGCTCTTGGACTAATTATAAGTTTTGGATATTACGAGACAATGGCCTTTTTTAAGGCTATAGGAAAAGGTGGAATTGTTATCCCAGGAATATCTGCCTGGATTCCCAATATTGTCTTTTTAGCAATTGGTATATATTTAACTACTCGAATGGAGTAACAGTAACTCTAAATAAGAAATAGTGCTAAGAGATTCCTCCTTGATGTTTAATTTCTTTACCAGCTCCCTTATAATGGACTTATCCTCCCAGCTTTTTCCTTCTATTTCCAGAAAATCTCCCAATCCCTCTACCTTATCCAGGCAAACTTTTAGATTTTTCCACTGGTAAAGCTTTCTCCTCTTCCTTACCTTTTTTAGCTCAGAAAAACCTATCTCTTTTAACAATTCAAATATTTCAGATTCTACTTGTAGTTGTAACTCTTTTCTGACCTTAATTTTTTTATCCAGTTTAGGCCCCTTAAAGGTGAGAAAAAAAATGTTTCCCTCCTCTCTTACTCTTAAAGCCTCATCTCTATCTTTAAAATTCCAGCAAGGATGCTTAAAATAGGTATCCTCCTGCTCTACTTCTTTGATAAAGGCAGCTTTAAGCTCCTTAAGTTTTTCTTTTATTTGCTCAGGATTTACCCTCACCTTTACTTCCACTTCTAACATTTTCTCGTTCATCTCGTTTACCTCTTAGCCTTTCTCTTGAGGTATAGGATTTATAACTTGTTGCCGAAGGGCATTCCCCGAAGGAGCATTAGCCCTCACCCTAACCCTCTCCCGTAAAGAGAGGGAAAAAGGAGGAAGTTTTTTGGATCTACCTTAACGAGGAGACCGAGCACAAGATAATTTAAGGAGCATCTCCAGCGACGGAGGGGAAACCCTGAGGCTTTCTTGATATATTAAGCAAAATTCCTACGGCTGTAAGGCAAACAATTAAAGATGATCCTCCGTAACTGATAAAAGGTAGTGTGGCTCCGGTAGTGGGAAAAATCACTGTAGCTACTCCCATATTTATCACTGCCTGAAAACATATTAAAAAGGTTAATCCTAAAGCTAATAATTTGCCCAGATCGTCAGGAGCTTTTCTCACTATTTTAAGTCCACGCACAGCCATTAGAAAAAACAAAACCACAATTAAGCTTGTTCCCACAAAACCAAGTTCTTCACCAATTACAGCAAATATGGAATCAGTATGAGGAGTGGGAAGGTAGAAAAGTTTTTCTCTACCTTTACCTGGTCCTAAGCCCCACAACCCCCCTACACCTAAGGAGATCTTTGAATGAATAAGCTGGAAACCTATTCCTTGAGGGTATCTTTCCGGATGAAGAAAAGCAGTGATTCTACCCTTGCGGTAGCCGACTCCAAAAATAGAAAAGTAAAGGGGAATGGCTGCTAATAATATCGTATAGAACATATGAGAAACCTTAACTCCTCCAGCATATAAAACTGCGAATCCAACTATTGCTATAATCATAGCTGAACTAAGATCTGGCTCCATAACTACAAGCAGGAAGATAAAGGAGATAATGATAAAGAAAGGCAAAAATCCATTAATAAAACTGTTTAATTTATCTTTTTTTCGAACAAGGGAAGAGGAAAGGTAAATAATTAAACCTATCTTAGCAAACTCACTGGGCTGAAAATGGAAGGATTTCAGATCAATCCATCGGTAAGTTCCCCTTATCTGTCGGCCTACCCCAGGAAGATATACTACACAAAGAAAAAACAAAACTAAAAGTATGATTATTCTATCTAACTTTTGATACCAGTGGTAGTTAAATTTAGCGGCAAAAAATAAGAAAAAAATCCCTATTACTAACCACTTTAATTGATTTTTTAAGTAAGCATAAGAACTTTCCTTTCCGATATAGCTGTAAGGGGCGCTGGCACTAAAAATAGCCACTAATCCTATTACTACCAGCAATCCTGTGATTAAAAGAAGGAAATAATCAAAAGATAACTTTCTTTTCAACTTCTTCTTTAAGTTTTTTCACCTCCTCTTTAAAAACGTTGCCTCTCTCTCTGTAATTTTTAAATTGATCAAAACTCGAACAGCCGGGAGATAAAAGTACACTGTCCCCTTTTTTCGCCATTTTAAAACCCACTCTTACCGCCTCTTTTATACTATCAACCTCCATCAAGTTTTCAACACCTGAGAGTTGTCCTTTTATTTTTCCTTTAGTTTCCCCAAATAATATAATTAGTTTTACTTTCTTCTTTATCTTTGGCTTTAATTTAGAGAAATCCCCCCCCTTGTCTCTTCCTCCCATTATTAAAATGATGGGTTTTTCAAATAAATCTAAACACTTCAGAACTGCTCCCACATTGGTAGCCTTGGAATCATCTACAAAATTCACTCCCTTAATCTCACCTACCTGCTCCTGTCTATGAGCAAGACCCTTAAAATTAAATAGAGCCTGTCTTATTGCCTCTTCTTTTACCTTGCATACTGAGGAAATAGCAACGCTACAAAGAACATTTTCCCAGCTATGAAAATGGGTTAAGGGAAGATTATCAGTTGAAATAGCAAATTTATCCTCTATATTAGCAACTATTTCATTCCCTTTTAAAAATACCCCTTTTCTTAGTTTTTCTCTCTCACTAAAAAATATTACTTTAGCTTTTGTTTTTTTAGCTAAGGGATAAATGATTTCATCATCCTTATTAAGAATGGCAAAATCATTTACTTTTAGTTTTCTCAAAAGATTAGATTTAACTTCTATATATCTATTAAAACTACAGTGACGATCCAAATGATCAGGGGTGATGTTGAGAAGTGAAAAAATATGGGGAGAAAACTGCTCAACTGACTCTAACTGAAAGCTACTTACCTCCACCACGATAATTGGGGAAGGCTCTCTTGCTATCTGTGATAGGGGAATACCAATATTACCGGCTACCTTAACTTTAAATCCTGCCCGAGAGAGAATTTCTGCAACAAGCATAACAGTGGTGCTCTTACCGTTGGTTCCAGTAATAGCAATTACAGTTTGATTCCTCAGATAGCGATAGGCCAGCTCTAATTCCCCTATCACGGAAATACCCTTTTGACGAGCTTTTCGAATTAAAGGAATCTCTAAAGGAACTCCAGGAGAGACAACAACTATCTCTTTATCTTTAAGCAAACTTAGGGGATGAGGTCCTAAAACTACTTGAATTCCCTTTTTTCTAAGTTTTTTTGCCTCTTTTTCTGTTTCATAATCATTCTTTATCTCTCCCAACACCACATTAGCTCCTCTTTCCTTTAAAAGAATAGCTGCCTCTTTTCCGCTTTCACCCATTCCTATTACCAGAGCCGATTTAATATTCATGGGAATTATTCAGCCTTACTATAATTTAATTTCGCCGCAGAGCACGCGGAGAATTGTAATTAGTAATAAGTAAAGAGGTTTTTCGCCTTTCACAAATCACACATTACAGTTTTTTTACATATTACACATCACGCATTCACTCTTCTACACATTTACGCATTTATCTGTGTAAATTTGTGGCTAATTAGTGGTTAAAATAAAGCTCCTATTCCCAGCAAAGCCAATAATCCGGATGCTATCCAGAATCTAATTACAATCTTAGGCTCCTCTATTCCCTTTAGCTCAAAGTGATGATGAAGAGGACTCATCTTTAGTATTCTCTTCCCCCTAAGCTGGAAAGAGGTAACCTGGAGAATAACCGAGAGAGCCTCCAATACAAATACTCCTCCCACTAATAAAAGAAGAATCTCCTGTTTAATTAAAATAGATGTGATTCCAAGAGCTCCTCCCAGAGCCTGAGACCCTGTATCTCCTATAAACAGGCGAGCTGGATAGGAATTGTACCATAAAAGACCACAGCTTGCCCCCAGCAGAGCTGCCCAGAAAACTCCCAATTCTCCTGCTCCAGAGATGTAGGGTATTCTTGATATTTTGGAAAGATAAAAACTTCCTGCAAAAAAAGAAAAAATAGCGTAAACTCCTCCTGAAGGAATAATACATCCTAAAGCTAATCCGTCCAGTCCATCAGTGAGATTAACTGCATTACAAGTCCCCACAATAACTGCCATAATTAAAGGAATATATAACAAGTTTATATTTAAGTAAATTCGAAAAAAAGGAATGTATAGCTTAGTATTAAAGTTAAGATAAAAATAAATACCTACTAAAGAAGCCAAAATTATCTGCAACAGAAGTTTAAATTTTACCCTTAATCCACGGGAACTTTGAGACACACTTTTTTTCCAATCATCCCAAAATCCTACTATTCCCAGATAAACAGTTACCAGAAGAGCTATTCTTACCTTCTCATTGGAAAATTTTCCAAAAATTAAAAGAGTTAATCCGAGGGCAATGAGAACAAGAATCCCCCCTCCTGTAGGAATTCCCTTCTTAGAGTAATGGCTAGATGGTCCATCTGAGCGAAAGTAATCAACCATTCCCTTATTCTTAAGCCATTTTACCGCCACTTTGCCCATTAAAATAACAAGAAAGAAGGAAAGAAGAAAAGCTCCTTCTACTTTAACAGTTAAGGGAAAAACTAAGTTGGGGAGCATAAACTTATCCTTAAGCTATCGGCAATTTCTTCCATCTTCATCCCCCGGGAACCCTTAATTAAGAAACAATCTCCACTTCTCTTGTAGTCCAGCAACTTATTCACTAAAGATCTTTTATCGGTGAAGGAAAAGGCATCTTTTATTCCTTCTTCCTTAGCTCCCCTTACCATATCCTCAGAAAATTCTCCATAAGCAAATATAGCATCTATACCTAATTTAACTGCTATCTTTCCTATTTGATAGTGAAAAAATTGGGCCTTTTTCCCTAACTCTAACATATCTCCAAGAACAGCTATTTTTCTTTTTCCATCCATCCCTCTTAAAAGCCTTAGCGCCTCTTGCATAGACTCAGGGTTAGCATTATAGCTATCATTAATTAATCTGTATTGCCCAAAGTCATTTAGCTGAAAGTGAAGAGGAAGAGGCTTAAACTTAAAAAGAGCATCCTTAATACTGGAAGAAGATACTCCCAAAAGAGAAGAAACACAACAGGCAGCTAATAAATTATAAATGTTGAAAAATCTATGTAAGGGAAGACGCAGATAAAGGTGCTCTTTGTTAGGAAATTTAAGGGTAAAGCTAATCTCCTCACCTTTACTTGAGACATTTTCTGCCTTAAAATGGGAATTTTTACTCTGGCCAAATGTAACTACCCTGCATTTAGCTTTTTTTTTAAAATTTTCTGTCCAGGCATCATCCTCATTTAATACCAGATAGTTCTCCTCGTTTCTGTTTAAAATAGGGATAATTTCTCCTTTGGCTTGAGCAATTTCTTTGGTGGTTTCTAAAAACCCAATGTGAGAGCTGTGAATGTTGGTAATTAACCCAATGTTAGGCTGAGCTATACGGGAAAGGGTAGCAATTTCTCCCCGAGCACTCATTCCCATTTCTAAAACTCCAACCTGATGAGAAGAAGAAATTTTTAGTAAAGAGAGAGGAACTCCAATTTGATTATTAAAATTACCAAAAGATTTGCCTACATAGTATTTCTGAGAGAGAATGTGAGAGATAAGTTCCTTTACTGTAGTTTTACCATTACTTCCTGTTATGCCAACAAAGGGAAAGGATAGTCTTTTTCGGTGAAACTTAGCTAACTTCTGAAGGGCTTTAAGAGTATCCTCCACTTGAATTAGAAAAAAATGAGGTGAAGGAAGGGGAAGAAGTTTTTCCACTATAGCTCCCAGGGCTCCTTTAGTGCAAGCTTCTTTCAAGAAACTGTGACCATCAAAGTTCTTACCTTTAAGAGCAACAAACAGATCTCCCTTTTTTAAAGTACGAGTATCGGTGGATATCTGTCGCGGAGAAATTGAAATGTGAGTATCTTCCCTTAGGTTAATTAGCCTTCCTCGAGTGGTCAAAAGTATCTGCTGAAGGGAAAAATCTTCCTCCATCTTCCTCCTCTGTAACAATTAT
>JAGHCO010000239.1 GCA_021160405.1 Candidatus Aerophobota bacterium | reverse complement strand
GATCAATTATATTCCATTCGTACAGACTTATTCTAATAGAGTTAAAAAATGGATAAAAGAAAAAAAGCACGAACCAAGAAAACACAGGAATAAGAACAACTAAAGGAAAATACTTTGTTCTCATCTAGTGATCCTCATCGATGTAGTAACGGGGAGATATATTAATATACCTCCCCGTTAGCAAAGATTACCATTCTATCTTAGTAATAGGGGCATTGGGATATTTCTTTCGAAAAGTTTTTACTGCCTCATTACATTGTCTGGTCATCTCGTCCAGTGCTTCTTTTACTGATATTTCCTTGTGCATTACAGATTCCATCGTTCTTTGCAGACTATCTTTTATAATACTATCATTACCAAATGGACCCCAGAATTTTGTCTCGGGAAGAAGTTTTAACAATGGGATTAAGAATCTGAGCTTTTCACTCTGGAAATACTTTGGATTCCCCAATTCTCTCAAAGCAGGTATACCAGGATTTTGTTGCAGGAAAAGTAGTTGAGCCTCGGGAGTTGTCATATACTTGACAAACTTAAAAGCCGCGTCTTTATTTTTTGAGCCTTCCCATACAGATACATTCCAAGTATCAACATGAGCTATGTGAGGTTTAACACCTTTTACAAAAGGAGGTTTCAATACGAAACCGAAATGTAACTCTGGATAAGTCAGATGGGCAAAAGATATATATTCTCCCCACATAAAACCCATTGCTGCAGCTCCTTGAGCAAGAGCATCAAACATTGGTGGTAAATCTACACTATCCACTTTGTAGGTATAGTAGATATCGTAGAAAAATTTAAGGGCTTTTCTGGCTTCCTCTGTTTTGTAATTGAAAAGTCCTGTATCGTTATCGTAAAATCTACCTCCCTGGTCAGCTATATAACCCCAGAAGTAAACCTGAATATTATATTCACGAGCATTCAGGCCACCTCGAATGATATTCCCTTTGGCATCCACTTTAGTTAGCTTTTTAGCGTATTTTATCAACTGATCAATAGACTCAAAAGCGGGTATCTGTTTTAATCCAGCTTCCTTAAACATATCCAGATTGACTACCAACCCTGCATCACCCAAAGGATCGGGAAAACCCACGGCATAGACCTTATTAAAGGGAGCTTGAAGATAATATTCTGGCCAGAATTTTTCTTTAAGTTCTTTCACAGTAAGAACGTTATCAGGGAAAGGAGCAATAGATTTAGTATATACCATTTCCATGATATCCTCAGCCCGGGGGGTAAATAAATCAGGAGCCTGCCTTGCTGCCAGAGCTGCTTTTATCTTTGTTGAAAGATCTGCCTGCGGTTCTACTTTTATTCGAATATCTGGATAGTATTTGTTAAAACCTTTAACTACACTTTCAAAACCAAGCTTATGAGGCTCAAAGCCAAGACACCATAAACTCAGTTCTGTCTTCTTTGCATAAGCAAAGGAAACAGAAATTGCCATCAATCCAATCAAAAGAAATACTACATATTTCTTTTTCAATTTTTACCTCCTTTTAAAAAGTCTCTTAAGCCCACACTTTCCCTTTAGAAGTCTTGTTTTAACATACTTGTTTATCTCTCACCACCTCCTTCTATCTTTTTAGATTTTCCATCCAATACAAGTTTATGAGTCCTACAGGAGCTTCTAATTATCAGTTTTGGCTGTAAAAAAATATGTATATAGTTATCAGATGCAATATTTCCTTCAATTCTTTTTAACAGTATTTCAACAGATTTTTCACCAATTTCCCTTGTAGGCTGGGCAACAGTGGTTAAAGGAACCTCTGCTATAGAGGCAAAAATAACATCATCATATCCAGCTAAAGAAAAATCTTCCGGTATCAGTAATCCAAACTCTTTAGCCGCCCGTAAAACCCCCAATGCTATCACATCATTTATAGTAATAATAGCGTCAAAATCTCTATGGGGGTTAAGCAGGATTTTTCTACCAATGTTATAACCTTCCTCAAAAGTACTGAGTTTTCCCTCAAATATTAATCTTTCGTCAAAATCCAGATTTGCTTCTTTAGTGCATCCTTATATCCTTGAATTCGATATTTACTGTGTGTAACCTCTTTTGGTCCAACAATAAAAAGTATCCTTCTGTGCCCTAAACGGATTAAGTATTTTACCAGTTCATAAGAGCCCTTCCTTAAATCTGTCATAACCCAGTCAGTATTAATTTCCTCTAAATGACGGGACACTAAAACAAATGGAACCTTTTCTTTTTTTAATATATAAAGATGCTCCAGATCATCGTATTTCTTGTGTGTGGGAACTAAAAGAATACCGTCTACCCTTCTTTCTAAAAGATCCTCAATACATCTTTTTTCCTCCTCAATATTGTCCCCTGATATTCCTAAAAGTAGATGATACTCCTTTTGCTTAGCTGTATTTTCAATACCTTTAATTATTTCTGCAAAAAAAGGATTTGTTATATCAGTAATAATAACACCAATTGTCTGGGTTCTTCTTGTGGCAAAACTTTTTGCTATAAGATTGCGCCGATAGTTAAGACGCTTTGCCACCTGTATAATTTTACTCCTCGTTTTTTCGCTAACTAAAGAACTATTATTTAAAGCACGAGACACAGTGATCTTGGACACACCAACTAATTTAGCAATATCAGAAATTGTGATACCGTTATCCATTTAAGATTATATTCTTCTTATAGAATTATTTTTTTCTTTTGAAACCAGTAACATTTTATACCACCAATATATTCTCTGTCAACTTCCCTCGGAAGATATAAGTTGACAATTTTAATCTAAAAACTTTGATAATATCTAAACCACAGATTTGGTTATGTCAACAAAATATACCTTTCACATTAAAATCAACGAAACAATTTGGAAATTAGGAGAAAAGTAATGGGAAGATAAAATAAATAAATTCTCACAAAAAACCTAACTCCGGTGGTCTTTTAGCCTTATTTACAGTGGATGTTGTATCGGGTAGGAT
>JAGHCO010000154.1 GCA_021160405.1 Candidatus Aerophobota bacterium | reverse complement strand
CATTAATGTTAAACACTTTTTCTTTTTCCTATCTTGATTTATAAACATAAGTTATATTGTGTACATATGAAACAAAATCATTGGATATCAGCAAGAACCTGTGTATATAATATCTGGTATCATGTAGTATGGTCCACAAAGTACAGAAGGAAAGTCCTGGTGAATAAGGTAGCCGATACTTGCAAAGAATTATTTGCTGGTACTGCAAGAGAAAATGACTTTACAATAAAAGCTATGGAGATTATGCCCGATCATGTTCACCTATTCATATCGGCACATCCCAAATACGCTCCAAGTGCTATTGTCAAAAAGCTAAAGGGTATATCTGGTAAATGGCTTTTTGAAAGACATCCTGAGTTAAGAAAGATTTATCGCAAGAATAAGTTATGGAATCCTTCTACTTATTACGGGACTTCTGGAGATGTAAGTAAAGAAACGATAAGAAAATATATAGAGATGCAAAGAACAGGTAAATAAACCAATGTACCTGACCAATAAAATACTAATACACCCATCTAAGGAAGCGATGAATAAGCTCTGGAGTGTTTCCTATATCTGTAAGGACGTATGGAACATTCTTAATGAAGAGAGGAGAAATGCAAAGACCAACTACTATAAACAAAAGAAAAGATTAACTGACTTAAAAGCACAAGATGAAAGATTCTCCATTCCCTCATCTCAGGTTCTACAAGAGGTTGTTAAATCACTTAATACCTCATGGAAAATGTTTTTTACAAAAAGAAAAAATGGTGATAAAGAAGTAAGACCACCTCGATTCAAATCGTACAAGTATTTTTTCACTCAAAAGTATCCTCAAAGAGAAAAATCGTTCAAGATTGAAAATAACATTTTGTATCTTGCTTATGGCAAAAGACCAGCAGACTGGATAAAAGTTGAGCTACCTGATGGCTCTTATTCTGAAGTTAAAACAGTTACTATCTTCTATGATAAGGTACAAAAGAAATGGTATGCATCCCTTACCTATTATGTGCCAGAGAAAGAGTATATAGGAGATAAAAAAGCGATATACTTTGATCCAGGCTGCAAGACTACACTTACTGGAATTAAAACTGATCTTACTCTTTGGGAATACGATATTAATCCTCTTCGTGAGCTAAATCTCAAACACTATAAATTAATAGATACTCTTAAATCAAAAAGAGATAAAAAGAAAAAAGGATCAAAGGCCTGGAGAAGACTTAATTCAAAGATAAGAAAGCTCTACAGAAAAATAAATACTCAAACAAAACATTATCTTCACAAGCTAGCAAATAAAATTCTTGAGGACCATCCTGATGTATCTTATTTTGGTATAGGCAGTTGGAATAAAAAACAAACTCTTGCTGATACAGGGATAGCCTTTGTAGATAAGTACATTAACAGGCAAGTTCAAAATAACAATCCGGTAATGACACTCATCAAATACCTAAACTATAAAGCCAAGTTATCCGGCAGAAAGGTAGAAAAATTTGATGAGGCTAATACTACAAGAACCTGCTCTAAATGTGGTTATGTACTTACAGGAGGGCTATTTCCATCACAAAGAGTTTTTAACTGCCCAAAATGTGGTTTTGCAATTGAAAGGGATGTAAACTCAACATTAAATTTTTTAAAGATCCACCAGTATGCCCTGTGGCAGGGCCTGAGAGATATGACAGCTCTCAGTATTGCCAGAATAAGCTTAAGTCCTTCTTCTGGCAAAAACCGAAAGGTTCTTAAAAGAACCCTCATCCTGAACTATCAGGATGCTCGGTGTCTTTGACACCGAGAGGATGTCACATAATGGAGATGCTCTTGAAGAAAAATTTTGGGACTTAAAGGAACAAGGCCTATCTCTTTCAAAAATACGAAAAAAATTAACTTTGCCACTTAAAGAAGTGCAAAAACTTGAGGTTAAACATTTGAGAGATAAAGGGTTAGGCTGGAGGACTATTGCTAAAAAAATAGGTATCACTCACACAACTGCCAAGAGGTGGTATTCCGAGAAATGCAGTGCTGATCCACATCATAAATAGCATTTGCCATTTAAGGGGGTTTACGGCTGATTCTGGCAGGGGGTGTAACATATCCTAAACAAAACTATTAAATAGCCAAAAAATGTTACACCTCGATTTTTGAAAATTTGTCTAATAAAGGATCTCCAGATGCAAAAAATTAGAAATTTTAGGGGGGATGACCTCCTACTTTAAATAAATTTAATCTCGTCTGGTTAACATTGGTTAACTTTATCCGGAAGGTTAACCCAATCTACTAAAATAAATCTATTGAAATAACTTTTTAGTTTCTTCTCCAGAAAATCCTACGATGCTATTCGGTGCTACTCTGATATTGTTGGAGAACAATGAATATATTAGACTTTATAGAAAGCATATCATACCTTATTTTTTTAAAAGATAGTATGATTTTCTTTCCTACTTAGCCTATTTTTGAGACTAATCATAGCAATATACAGTTAAATAGGGGGTGTAAAATAAATTGTTCCCACAACATAATATATTTTGTTCATAATTTTGATAAAATGGGTTAGGGGGCCATGTATTATTAATATGAGGATCTTTGGTAGCAGCATTGAGAAGGGTAAACTGAGTCACACCTTGGGTATTTATTATACTAGGGTCTAGCTCAAAACTATTGTATCCATCCTCTTGAAAATTGTCTATATCTTCTTCAAATATTAATATCCCATCTTTATATTCATCCCAAGACGGAAAATCACTGACATTCCACTCCACACGATAAAGATTTATCACATGAGGCTCCCAATCAGAAACTTTTGATCTTGTAAATAAATGAAACCATGCTTTAGTAACTGTCTGATTGGAAAGGAACTGAGTATCATAAATTAAATATAGTCTCATAGCATAGATAGACCAGCTCCAGGAAGTCTCATATTTCTCAACAAATGATCGCCATCTAACTCTCATCCAAGGCCAGAATTGTTGTTGAATGTCAATTTTATCATATACAGGAGCATTAGTATAGTCATTTTTTACTTGATCATATATATCTTCCTCAGGATAACCTACCCACCATCCTCTTCTTCTTAAAGACCACATTCGCTGATAATTAATTATATATACTTTAGGTAATAGTTTTCTTATCTCTTCTATGCATCGATCCCATATGTAATTGTTACTTAAGGGTTGCCCATCGCACCATTGAGTATACCCAAAATACTTTTCAAGCAAACTTTGATAAGTTTGTCCTGGATAAGTATAAGGCACAAGATTCTCTACAGCATTTCTCATCTCTTTTATATATTGATCCCATATGTATGGTTTGGAAGGATCATATGGAAAGGGTGTCCAAGATGTTACAGGAAAGCCCAAGTCTGATTCCCGTGAATTAATAGCATCTCTTAGCTCCAAAAAATATTTATCCCAACATATTATGACACCTTTCCCGTTTACATTGACCATATTAGCCTGTGCTTCTGAAGAATATTCATCCCAATTTAATTCTGTGATAAATGGATCGGGTGGCGTCCATGAACTCATTTTAAT
>JAGHCO010000259.1 GCA_021160405.1 Candidatus Aerophobota bacterium | reverse complement strand
TTTCCTACCAGCTTATGATTATATCCTAAAGTGTTCTCATACTTTTAACCTGCTGGATGCAAGAGGAGCTTTGGGAGTAAGTGAGAGAGAAAGGTTTATTAAAAGAGTAAGAGATTTAGCTAAGAGATGTGCTCTTAGTTATCTCAAACACTGGCAAAATAAAGGTTAGAGAAATGCCAAAAACAGTGTTGCTGGAAATAGGAGTAGAGGATTTTCCTCCTTTAATGGTAAAGGAAACTCTATCCCAGATTCAACAAAAGACAAAAGAGCTCTTTTACAGCTATCGAATTGATTATGGAAAAATTTCAACCTGGGGAACCTCCCGGCGATTAGTCCTATGGGTAGAAAAGGTTGCTGAGTATCAGAAAGATCAAATTAAAAAAGATATAGGTCCTCCTAAGAGCGTAATCTTTGATAAGAGAGGAAACTTAACTATGGCTGGAAAGGGCTATCTCAAAGCAAAAGGAGCTGCCCAGGAAGATTTGGGAGTTGAGATTCTAAAAAAGGGAGAATACATTTATATAAAAAGGAAACTTAAAGGAGAGAAAACCTCTCAAATTCTCCCTTCTCTTTTCCTCGACCTTATCAATTCTCTACATTTTGCTAAATCTATGAGATGGGAAGAGGGAAACTTTTACTTTGGCCGACCCATAAGGTCTCTTTTAGCTTTATTTGGGGAGGAGATAATAAATTTTAAAATAGCAGGGATAACATCTAATAGAAAAACCAGTGGTCATCGCTATCTTCATCCTGAGGATATAAACATTTCTACCTCCGAGGAATATCCCTTATCTTTAAGAGAAGCTAAGGTAATAATTGATCCTCTTGAGAGAAAAAACATCATTCTTAAAGGGATATCAAGTATAATAAATTCTCTTAAAGAAAAAGGTTATCAGGCACAGATTCTACAGGATGAGCAGCTTCTGGAAGATTTAACTTATTTAGTGGAATATCCTACCCTATTTCAGGGAGAGTTTGATTCAAGATTTCTTTCTCTTCCTTTCCCAGTCTTAAAAGCTTGCTTACGAGACTATCAAAAACACTTCACTGTGATAGACAAAAATGGAATTCTTCCCTTTTTTATAGGAATAAGGGAAGGAGATGAGAAACATATAGATCAAGTGAGAAACAGCAACTGCAGGGTGCTTAATGCTCGTTTAACCGATGCTAAATTTTTTTACGATGAGGATAAAAAAATCCCATTAAAGGAAAGGGTGCCTCACTTAAAAGAAGTGACAGTTCAAGAAAAATTGGGTAGTTACTATAAAAAAACCCAGAGATTGGTAAAATTAGCCAAGAAATTAGCTTCTCTTTTAAAGTTAAAAAATGATGTTATGGAAAGAATTCAGCGAGCAGCTTATCTGTGTAAGGCAGATTTACTTACCAATGTAGTTAAGGAATTTCCCGAACTTCAAGGGATGATGGGCAAAGAGTATGCCCTTTCCTCAGGGGAGGACTATCAAGTAGCAGAGGCTATTGCTGAGCACAAGTTACCTCAATTTAGTGGTGATAAACTCCCCTCCACTCTTGAGGGAGCAGCATTAGCTATAATTGATAAAATAGATACATTAGCTGGAGCTTTCTGGATCGATTTTATTCCTTCTGGATCTGAGGATCCCTGGGGCCTTCGCCGAGAAGCTCAAGGGATAGTAGAGATTATCCTAAATAGAGAGTGGAATATTTCTCTAAAGGATCTAATTGAGGAATCTTTAAAGCTTTATGGAGAAAAAGGGAAGGCTCATTACAAACTTAAAGAATTTTTTAAGATCAGGATAATAAACCTTCTTCGAGAAAAGAAACTTTCTCCTGATCAAATTAAGGCTGTAATAGGGGTAGGAATAGAGTATATACCGAGAGTAATAAAAAGAGGGGAAAGTCTTAGAGAAATAGCTTTAAGGGAAAACTTTAGGGAAGAAGTTATAGCCATAGTCCGATTACTTAACATATTAAAGCAGGCAAAGAAATGGAAGATATCCATTCCCTCGGAAGTTAGAGAAGATCTTCTCTTAAAAGAAGAGGAAAAGAGACTTTACAGTTTATACCAGAAGATAAAGAAAAGGGTAGAGGAGTTTTTAATTAAAGAAAACTATAAAAGAGCTTACGAGGAACTATCCTGTTTAAAAAACCCCATCCATAACTTCTTTGAAGATATTTTGGTAATGAGCGAGGATAAAGGACTAAAGTGTAACCGTCTTGCCCTCTTAAAGGAAATTGGGGATTCCTTTAATTCTATAGCTGACTTCACTCAACTACAGGTAAAGTAAGAAGAAGTAATATGTAATGAGTAAAAGTGTTAATGAAACAAACGAGATGAACTTATTAATAGTAGCTGGGGAAGTTTCTGGAGATATTTATGGAGCACTTTTAGCTAATGCCTGCCAAAAGATGGTCCCGGGAATTAAAATCTTTGGGGTTGGAGGAAAAAGAATGGAAAAAGCCGGGGTTAACCTCCTTTTTAATTCTCTTTCTCTTTCAGTAGTAGGAATCACAGAAGTTTTAAGCAAGTGGGGAAAAATAAAAGAAGTTTTTAAGAAATTAAAAAATTTTATTTATAACTCTTCTCTCCAAGCAGTTGTTCTCATTGATTATCCCGGATTTAATCTTCGCTTGGCAAAAGTGATTAAGGAGAAAGGTATACCCCTCCTTTACTATGTTCCACCTCAAGTTTGGGCCTGGGGTAAAAGGAGGGTTAAAAAAATAGGAAATTTGGCAGACAAAATAGCTGTTATCCTTCCTTTTGAAAAGGAATGGTATAAAGAAAAAGGTTATGAGGTAGAGTATGTAGGACATCCTCTTTTTGAGGTGCTAAAAAATTTTAAAAAGATGAGCTTAACTCGGAAAAAGAAAGAGGTAACTATTGGTATCCTGCCGGGAAGTAGACAAGAAGAGGTAAAGAGAATTCTTCCTGTTATGTTAGCTACAGCTCAGCTCATTAACAAAAAGAGAAAAGTTAAATTTGTTCTACCTTTAGCCGATGGCATTGAAAAAAATTTAGTGGAAAAGGAAATAAAGAAATGGGAAGTTCCCGTTAAAATTTATTCTGGAAACTCCCATTTAATAATCCAATCATCCGATTTCTTACTGGTGAGCTCTGGCACAGCTACCCTGGAAGCAGCTTATTTTCAAACTCCTATGGTAATTATTTATAAGCTGAGCCTGCTAAGCTACATAGTGGCTCGAATTTTAGTAAAGGTTCCCTGGATTGGCCTGGTTAACCTTATAAGTGGGGAAGAAGTGGTTCCCGAATTCATTCAAAGAGAAGCTAAACCAGAGAAAATAGCTTCTCAAGTGGAGAATATTTTAAAGGATAAAGATAAAATTATCAGGATAAAGAGAAAGCTGTCCAATGTTACCAATAAATTGTCCTGCTGCGATACCTCCTATAAAGTAGCAAAGATAGTGCTTGGTTTGATGAAGGAGGAACAAAATGAATTTTGTTGGAGTAAAGATGTACCCTGAAGGGAAACTAATTTACCTTTTTACCCGGCAAGTAGATCTTGAGAGAGGACAGTGGTGTGTATTTGAATCTAAGGAAGGTTTAGAGATGGGCAGGATAAAATTTATAGTAAGCAGGGATTTCCCTGTGAAAAAAGAAATTTACATTCGAAAAGCTACAGATCGGGATATAGAGGAATTTCAGGCAAGAGAAAAGATTGCCAAACAAGCTTTAAAAGTTGCTCAGGAGAGAATCTCCCATCACAATTTATCTATGAAGTTAACTGCCACTAAATATCCTTTGGGGGAAAAGAAGCTTATTTTTTATTATACTGCCAAAGAAAGAGTGGATTTCAGAAAATTGGTCAAGGACTTAGCCTCTATTTTCAAAGTAAGAATTCAAATGCAACAAATTGGAGTAAGAGATGAACCTCAAGTCTTAGGAGGTGTGGGGATATGTGGACGAGAGGTATGTTGCTCCTGCTTTCTTAAGAAAAATAATGGAGAAAAACTCGACTCAGTTGCTTTAGAATCAGCCAGGGTTCAAAATCTTCCCTTAGTTTCCTCTAAAATATCAGGCATATGTGGCAGACTCAGGTGTTGTTTAAACTTTGAATGTCCCATTTATGTTCGTCTGGCAAAAGATTTCCCTTCTGTAGGCGATGTGGTAAGCTGGCAGGGAGAGAAGGTAAAAGTAATTGGCTTTAATCTTTTAAAAAGAACAGTGGTAATAGAGACTGAGGAAGGAATGAGAAGAACGGTCATCAGAGAAGAGGTAATTAAGAAGTGAGAGCCTTAGTTCTGCTTTCCGGAGGATTAGATAGTCTGCTTGCTACCCGACTTATTCAAAAACAAGGAATTGAAGTAAAAGGAATATCCTTTTCCTCTCCTTTTTTTAGTGCTGAGAGAAGTAGAGAAGCATCTAAACAGCTAAGTATCCCCTGTAAAGTAGTAGATATAGGGAAAGAACTCATCTCCTTGATTCTTTCTCCTCCTCACGGCTTCGGGAAAGGGGCTAATCCCTGCATTGATTGTCATATCCTTATGGTAAAAAAAGCTGGCTCCTTAATGCAACCTGAGAAAGCTTCCTTCTTGGTTACAGGAGAAGTCCTGGGGGAAAGACCTAAGTCTCAAAGTAGATGGGCTTTAGATGTAGTGGCAAGAGAGTCAGGGTGGGGTGATTATTTACTTCGCCCTTTAACTGCTAAGAATCTTCCCCCTACTTTACCTGAGCAAAGAGGTTGGGTAGACAGAGAAAAACTCTTAGGAATAAAAGGTAAAAGTAGGCAGATTCAGTTAAAACTTGCCAAAAAATTTGGCTTTAAAGATTTCCCTACCCCTGCTGGGGGATGTTTGCTTACCGATCCTAATTTTTCCCGTCGGGTTAAATACATCTTATCTTATCATAAATTAACTCTTCGGGAGGTTGAGCTGTTAAAAGTGGGAAGGCATTTCTGTTTAAATCACACCTCAAGAGTAATTATAGGAAGAAATAAAGAGGAAAATCAGCAGCTAATTACTCTTGCCTCTCAGGGAGATGTATTTTTACAAGTAATGGGCTTTCCTGGACCAGTTGCTCTATTAAAAGGGTCGACTAAAGAGGAATTCATCTTAAGAGCTGCTTCTTTAACGGCAAGATACAGTGATGCTCCTGGGGGAATGGTTAAAGTTCAATACTACCAGGTTCCTCAAAAAGAGAAAAGATGGGTTAGAGTAAATCCTATGGAAGAGAAATTAGTGGAAAAGTTAAGAATTGAGAGAAAATTATGAGTCTTTATGTATTTGATTTAGATGGAGTGATATATAGAGGAAAAAATTTGTTACCTGGAGTTAAGGAGACTCTCCTTACCTTAGAGCAAAGAGGAGAGGAGATATGTTTTTTAAGTAACAACTCTACTTTATCCAGAAAAGGATACTTTAAAAAACTTACCCATATGGGAATAAAAGTTAAAGAAAACCAGTTTTTCCCCTCCTCTTATTTAGCTGCTCTTTACCTTAGCCAGAATAAATGCAAGGAAGTGTTTGTAGTGGGAGAGGAGGGTATCTTTGAAGAATTGGGAAAGGTGGGAGTAAAGATATCTTCCAATATCAATGGAGTTGATTATGTAGTAGTGGGAATGGATAGAGGGTTTAATTTTCAAAAACTCACCATTGCCTATCAGGCTATAGTAAGAGGAGCTAAATTCTTAGCTACTAATGCTGATGTAACTTTCCCTTTAGAAAAAGGGACTTCTCCTGGTGCTGGAGCAATAGTTAAAGCCCTGGAAGTCTCCACAGGGAAGACTCCCCTTGTCTTAGGTAAACCCCAAACTTTTGGATTGGAAAAAGTGATGCAGGCAAAGGGCTATTCCCCTGAACAAGTTATCCTGGTAGGAGATAGACTGGAAACCGATATCGCAGCTGGGAGAAAAGCAGGCGTAATCACAGTGCTTGTTCTGTCTGGAATTAGCACTTTAAAAGAAGCAGAAAATGCAGCTTTTCCCTTAAAACCTCACTATATAATCTCTACCCTTAAAGAACTACTCTTTTTAAAACTATAGGAGTTATAAGATAATTAGAAGATTTTGCCTCCTGATTAGTAAATCCTCAGTAAACCACGTGTCATTGCTCGCCTCGTTAGATGCGAAACTATCTAACAGGGCGAGGGATGAAATCCCGAAGCAATCTCGTTTTTGGGGATTGCCGAGTCTATCTTGAGATTGCCACGCCCTGTGAAGTATAGCGAGCTACTTCACAGGGCTCGCAATGACGGAAAAGAGGGCCGTTTTAGGAAAACTAAACTACTATAACACTTTAGAAGCACTTGCTGTTAAGAAAGATGTAATATCTTTTCCCGTCACTTCTACGTATAATGCATCTGGGCATAAATCAATCCCGCCAGGCCAGGCAACAGTATGAGTCTTAGAATCAATATAAACTGAATTAAAGTATTCTTTATGATTCCATTTGGAAAAAACGCCCTTTCCTGCTAGGTCAGACAAATCCACAGTTCCACTAACTCCATCAGAAAATTTTATCCAGATCCTAAAACCTGAAAGAGGTTTAACTTCTTTTATATGATGCATTTTCAATCCTCCATTCTTATGATTAAACCTGATTCGATAATTTAAATAGCGAGTACTAAGCTTATCTTAAGATAAATTCAAGGAGCATCCCAAGCGATGAGAGAAAAAGCCCTGAGGCTTTTCTGACTTTAGTAGCGGATAGAGAACCTGTTAAATTCTCCCTGATAGGGTTGCCATTCTACTTTCACTTGGGTAACTACAGCTCCAGGAGGACCCTGGTAGCACCAATCTACCATTTTTTTAACTACTTTTTCTTCCCCTTCAACTGTAATTTCTACCTTTCCATCCCAGCGGTTTCTAACCCATCCTCCAATTCCAAGTTCATTAGCCACATCCCGAGCTGTAGCCCGAAAAAAAACTCCCTGCACCCTACCTTCTACCAATATATAAGCTCTTACTTTTCTCATTTTTTTATTATTTATAGCACAGTTATAATTTATGGCAAGTAAACCTGTTAGATGTTTAGTGTTATTGTACTATTCAGCCACCAAGACACGAAGACACCAAGTAAACCCTGTCTTAAAATTTTTAACGTCCTCTGTGTCTTCAGTGGTTATTTTTTTAGCAATGAATTCTTTTCTTTCCGATAGAGGTTTTAAAATT
>JAGHCO010000101.1 GCA_021160405.1 Candidatus Aerophobota bacterium | reverse complement strand
CTAATAAAATTAACAAAATTTTCTATCAAATTTCAAAAAAGCCGCTTATTTATTATACAATTCAAGTTTTTGAGAAACATCCTGAGATTCAAAGAATTATTTTAGTAATTAAAGAGAAGGACCTTTCTAAATTTAACTCCTTTGATAAAGAATATGGCTTTAAGAAAATAAAAGGAATTGCTTTTGGTGGGGGAAAACGTCAAATTTCAGCTTTTAACGGATTAAAAATGGCTGAAAAGTTAGGAGCAAAAAGGGGAGATTTAATCTTGTTCCATAATGGAGTTAACCCTTTAGTTTCTCAAGAAGAGATTAGTGAAGTTATTAAAGAAGCGAAAGAATACGGAGCTGCTCTGGTTGCTCAACCTTTAAAAGATTCTTTAAAAAGAAGTAAAAAGGATGGTTTTGTTGAAAAAAACATACCTCGAGAAAATCTATGGTTAGCTCAAACTCCTCAGGTAATTGAGTATGAACTGGCTAAAAAAGCTTTTGAAAAAGCCCAAAGAGATAAATTTTATGGAACAGATGATGTCACTTTGGTAGAGAGAATAGGGAGAGAAATTAAAATAGTTCCCTGCTCCCATAAAAATTCTAAGATAACTTTTGAGGAAGATTTAGAAATAGCTAAGAAATTATTGGAAAACCAAAATGCTTAATTTACCTGATAAGTTAAATAAATTGGAAAAAGAAGGTCAATCAATCAAAGTTGGAATTATAGGGGTGGGGCAAATGGGAGCAGGACTTGCCATTTTGCTTGGCAGAATAAAAGGAATGGATCTCTCCCTCCTGGCTGATGTAAAGATAGAAAAAGCAATCAGTATCTTTGAAGAAATGGGGATACCTAAAAAGAAAATATTTTACTCGGATGACCCTTTTCAATGTAATCGTGCCTTAGAGAATGAGAAAAAAGTAGTTACCTCTGAGGCTAAAATTGTCCCTTATATTTCCTACCTGAATGTTATAGTAGAGGCTACAGGTATTCCTGATGTTGGTGCAAAGGTAGCTTTTAATAGTATAAGATGTGGTAAAGATATTATTATGATGAATGTGGAAGCTGATGTTACTGTGGGATGTTTGTTAGCCGATCTTGCCAAGGGCTCTAAGGTGATCTATACAGTTGGGGCAGGAGATGAGCCTGGTGCAATTAAAGAACTATATGATTTTGCCAGTGCGTTAGGTTTTAGGATTGTTGCTGCAGGAAAGGGTAAAAATAATCCTCTCAATCATGAGGCTACACCGAAAACTTTAAAACAAGAAGCTTTTAACAGGGGTGTTAGCCCAAAGATGTTAACTGAGTTTGTGGATGGAAGCAAGACAATGATTGAGATGAGCTGTGTAGCAAATGCAACAGGACTGGTCCCCGACATAAGGGGTATGCATGGTCCTGAATGTAGGTTAACTGAATTACCATCTGTTTTTGCTTTAAAGGAAAATGGGGGAATCCTTAACAAAACAGGTGTGGTAGACTATGCTCTGGGCAATGTAGCTCCAGGAGTATTTGTAGTGGTAAGCACTGATAATGACTGGATTAAAAAAGACCTTAAATACCTAAAGATGGGCCCAGGGCCAAATTATCTATTATACCGCCCCTATCATCTAACAAATATTGAGATTCCTCTATCTATTGCACGAGCAGTTATTTATAGAGAACCAACCATTACCTCATTGGGGAAACCTGTTGCTGAAACTATTACTGTAGCTAAGAGAAATTTAACCCCAGGGACTAAATTAGATGGGATTGGTGGGTTTGATGTTTATGGCTCAATTGAGAAAAGCAGCATTGCAAGAAAAGAAAATCTCCTTCCCTTAGGTTTATCCAAGGGTGCAGTAATAAGAAAAAATGTTAAAAAGGGGGAATATATTACCTATCATCAAGTTGAGCTAAACGATGATTCTTTTTTAGTAAATTTAAGGAAACTCCAGGATAGCACATTTCCTTTATAAAAACTATGATAAAGAGAAGAGGAACACGGGCAGTGAGGGTTGGAAATATTATCATTGGAGGAGGAGCACCTGTCTCAATTCAAGAGATGACTTCCACTCGAACTGAGGATGTTAAAGAAACAGTCGCTCAGATAAAATCCCTAAAAAGGGCTGGATGTGAGCTTGTGCGTGTAGCTGTTCCCAACAAAGAAGCTGCTAAAGCCTTAAAGGAAATTAAATCTAATATTGATATTCCTCTTATAGCCGATATTCACTTTGACTACAGATTAGCCATAATGGCTGCCGAATCCGGGGTGGATAAGCTTCGCATAAATCCAGGAAATATTGGAGGCAGAGAAAAGGTAGCTGAGGTAGCTAAAGCAGCAAAAAAGTATGAAATACCAATAAGAATTGGGGTTAACAGTGGCTCTATTCAAAAGGAGATTTACGAAAAATATGGAGGAGCAACTCCTGAAGCTATGGTAGAAAGTGCTCTCTTTGAAATTGAACTTTTAGAGGATTTTGGATTCAAGGATATAGTTGTATCTTTAAAATCATCTGATGTAAAAACTACAGTTAAGGCCTATCAATTATTAGCAGATAAAGTAGACTATCCATTTCACATTGGAATAACCGAGGCTGGATATGGCAGAGCAGGAACAGTTAAATCAGTGGTTGGAATAGGCATTCTTCTTTTCCATGGGTTAGGGGATACAGTTAGAGTTTCTCTTACATCTCGAAATCCAGTATTTAGCATTAAGGTTGCTCGCTCTATCTTAACTGAGTTAGGGTATTAAACCTAAGAACAGCTCATCTTCTTAACCTCTTCTATTAAAACCCTTGCTATATCTTTTTCCTTAATTCTTCTTAAAGATTTCCCTTTTTTAAAGAGCACTCCTCCATACCTTGTGCAAGCTATCCCAACATCAGCATCTTTAGCCTCACCCGGACCGTTAACCTCACAGCCCATAACAGCTATTTTTAAGGGAGCCTCAATTCCTTCAATTCCAGAGAGAACATCCCTAACAACTGTCTCTAAATCTGTATGACATCTTCCGCAGGTAGGGCAGGAAACTAAAATTGGTCCCCTCTTAGATAAAGACAGGGACTTTAAAATTTCATAGCCTACTTTTACCTCTTCTACAGGGTCATCTGCTAAAGAAACTTTAATAACATCTCCTATTCCCTGGAAAAGAAGGGTCCCTATACTTATAGATGATCTAATAATACCTGGGAGAGAAGAACCGATGCTGGGTATTTCTAAGTGAAAAGGGTAAGAGATTTTATCAGAGAGAAGCTGATAAGAAAGAATGGTGGTGAGGACATCGGAAGTTTTAAGATAAATTATGATATCTGAAAAACTCTCCTTCTCTAAAAATTCTGTAGTATTTAGAGCACTTTTTACTATTTCCTCGGCTAATACCTCTCGATATTTTTCTACTTCTTTCCTCTCAGAAGAAAATTTTCTTTCTAATGAGTTTGAGCTTATCTCTATGCAAAGGGGAACTTCTTTTTCTTTAGCCTTTTCTATTATCCTTAGCATCCCTTCTTTACTTATATTTTCTGGATTAACTGTTAATTTATCTATTCCTCGCTCTATAGATTCTAAGGCAAGTCTACAGTTATGAACATCGGCTACTAAGGAAGCATCTATCCTATCTTTAATTTTAGAAATAGCCCTTACAGCTACCATATTGGAAAGAGCTATCTTAACTATTTTTGCTCCTGCCTTAATAAGTTTTTTACTTTGAGCAATAGTTGAGACAGTATCCTCTGTTTTAGTTTTAATCACTCCTTCTACAGCTATTGGAGATGTTCCACCAATTTTTACCTTACCAATTTTTACTGGCTTGGTTTCTCTTCTCTTCACTTTTCTCACCCTAAGTTAACATATCTCTACCAAGCATAATAGGAAATTTCCTTACCTCCGTCAAGTGCTAAACTTCCCTGAACTGATACTTATTTTGAAATACGAAATAAGTCTGTTAGCTAAAATTTAAAAGTGCACTATTTTGGGTGATTTAAGTTTTAAAAGTGCACTAAATTAAGATCAGAATTTTTAACTTGATAAATGTCGGTAAGTATATCCTTGTACCAAAT
>JAGHCO010000001.1 GCA_021160405.1 Candidatus Aerophobota bacterium | reverse complement strand
TTAATATTGTATTCAAGAATAAAATTTTGTCAAGTTAAATTTTCATTTTTGTCAAGTTAAATTTTCATTTTCAATTTTGATAGAGCGTGGAAATTATCTTTTAGCTTGGGATATAAGCTGTGGTAAATTTGATAAGCCTTTTCGTATACTTCTACATCTTTAGGATTAGGAATAATCTCATTTTCTTTTCTTATCCATTTTTTGCAAGCTTGCTCTACTGTAGAGAAAGCGCCCACCCCCACTGCCCCTATCAATGAGGCCCCATAGGCAGAGGCATTTTCAGTATTGGCAGTAAGAACCGGTAGGTTAAATATATCCGCTTGAATTTTCCGCCAGAGTTTGCTCTTTGCTCCTCCTCCAGAGGTAACTATATAAGAGGGCTCTATCCCTAATTTTTTAAATTCCTCAAGGGAATCCTTTAGAGCAAAGACTACTCCTTCCATTATTGCTCTAATTAAATCTCCTTGGCAGTGATGAAAGTTAAGGCCTATAAAACCTCCTCGTGCTTGAGGATCAAGATGAGGTGTTCTTTCTCCCTCTAAATAGGGGAGAAATAATAGACCTTTAGAAGCGGCTGAGATAGAGGGAACTTGCTTAGAGAGAAACTGGTGGAAATTTAATTTTTGGTGGGATTTTCCTTTTAAGATAACTTGGTTAAGAAACCAATTTAAACAGGAGCCTCCAGACAGAATTGCGCCCATAAGAATCCATTTTTGGGAAAGAGCGTATGGAATGGTGTGCAAGGCTTTATCAGGCTTTATAATGGGATGATCAGTGCAAACTATTAACAGTCCACCTGTTCCAATGCTGGAGGCTATTTCCCCCGTCTTGACTATTCCACTTCCTACTGTCATCATTACCTGATCTGCTCCACCGGCAAAAATTGGCGTTCCTTCCTCTAAAGAGATTTCCTTAGCTGCTTTTTTAGTAACTTTCCCTGTCCTCTGAGGTGATTCATAAAGGGGAGGAAGAAAATCATGAGGGATACATAACTCCTCAATGATTTCCTTTGACCAATTTCTCTTGGCAGTATTTAGGAGGAGTGTTCCTCCGGCATCTGTAACATCAGAGGCTAATACTCCTGTTAGCTTTAATCGGATATAATCCTTGGGGAGAAGAACTTTATATATTCTATTCCAGATGAGGGGCTCATTTTCACGAATCCATAGAAGAGATGGGGCCATAAAACCACAGGATATAGGAAGGCCAGTTATTCGGGTGATTTTTTCTCCTAATTTTTCCTTGAGAGTTTTTACTTGAGGAATGCTTCTTTGATCCATCCAGATAATAGCATCTCGCAAGGGGAAAAGGTTCTTATCTAAGAGCACTGCTCCATGAGTTTGTCCGGAAATTCCTACCCCTTGAATTTGGGATGAATTTATATGGGCTTGATTGATGGCTTTATTTACCGCTTTAACAGTAGCTTTCCACCATTCCTCCGGGTTTTGTTCAGCCCATTTAGGATGAGGAGAATAGGTAGGGTATTCCTTGGATGATTCGGCAATGATTTTTCCTACCTCATTAACTAAAATTACTTTTACACTGGAAGTACCCAAATCTATACCCAGAAAATAGGTCATTCTATGCCTCATTTAATTTTGGCAACGTTGTAAATTTTGTTTTTATCTTCCCCATTTAGCTCCTTCATCCAGCATAGCAAGATAATTTTTTATTGGAACATAATTGGTAATGGAGTTTCCAGAGCCTAAAGCATAACCTCCACCAGGCATACATTTATCTAAAATATCCCTTACATATCTGCGCAGTTTCCTCTCTTCTAATCGACAGAGCTTATCCATATCTACCCCACCTAACACTGAGATTTTATTCCCATACTTTTTCTTAAATTCGGCAGCTGGCATTACTGCATCTTCAAAGGAGTGTTTAGCATCTATCTTTACATCCTCAATTAGGTCTTCCATTATTGATTCACAGTAGCCGCAGTTATGAAGAATATAGATAAGCCCATTATCATGAGCAAGTTTAGCAAATCTTTTATGCCAGGGAAGAATATACTTTCTTAATGTGTCTGGGGGCAGGAGTGTAGATGTTTTAAATCCCATATCATCTCCTTGAAAAAAGCCAACTAATTTATCCAAACCAATTATCTTTTTATATGCTCCATAAATTAGTTCCCCTACCTTATTTGCAACTATCTTAACTAAGTCTGGATCATCGTATAGAAGATAACTAAGTGTTTCAAGTCCAAATAGGTCGTTGGAGATAATTTCAAGAACCCCTGGGGAAAAGCAGGTAAGAATTCCCATCCCATCGGGTAGATTCTTAGAAACAAATTCAAAAGGCCAAAGATTTAATTCCTTAAGGGAAGGCCAAGGATACTTTTCAAAATCCTCCCAACAAGTTATTATCCCTTTTCCTTCCTCAACCCATTTCCTCTTTCTGTGGGAAAGCAAAGCAGTATCCTCCCCCACTCTCTGTTTAGAGGTAAAGGATAGATTTGCTGAGAAGCGAAAATCACCGGTAAACCGCAGGCAATCATAACCAAGTTGATACCAACACTCAATATAATTCTTAAGAACCTCTTCTTGGGAATCTCTATCCTTTGCTAAAGAAGGCTCTATCCACTTTCGGTTAAATTTTTCTGTAAAATACCTGATAACATCTGTATCAATATGAAGCTCAATAAAGTGAACCTTGGAGGAGATTTTCTTTCTTAAAATAATTTCTTTAAACTCATCCTTATCTGGTTTTGGGTGTTTCATAGGTATCTCCTTTAAAAAGATTGTATATTGTCAAATTTCTTTTCCCTCTCCCCTTGCGGGAGAGGGTTAGGGTGAGGGGTTAAAAGTTTTC
>JAGHCO010000261.1 GCA_021160405.1 Candidatus Aerophobota bacterium | reverse complement strand
TTTTAAGCCAGTCCAGCTCCACTTTGAGCTGGCCAATCTCCCTATAGAGTTCCTCGATTAATAGGTTTTTCTCTTCTACTTCCTTTCCTTTTCCGTCTCTAAATAGTTCAGTCATCCCTTCCAAAGCGGCCTTTTTCCACCTTCTTATCTCAAGTGGGATGAACTCCATATTTACTGGCCAACTCAGCCATGGTCTCTTCCTCTTTTATTGCTTCCAGAGCCACCTTTGCCTTAAAAGCTGGCGGATACTTTTTTCTTATTCTTTCCATTTCCTGAACCCCTTCCTTTTATTTTACAGTATCTTAACCTACTGTCCAAATTTTGGGGTCCACTACAGAGCTTGATTGGAAGGTATTTGAGAAACAGGAAAAGATGCGTCTTGGTATAGATGAACATTCTATATCTGGAAGAAAAAAGATGGCTCTTTTAATAGTAGAGCTTTTATCATATTGCAGATCTCTTTTATGTGGTAAGGGATGCAAATAAAAGAGTAGATGATGTGAGAGAAAAGTAAAAGATGCGGTTTACTTTGCCCTCAATAATACAAGAAAGGGATACCAAGAAGATGCCTTATGATGAGATATTAAATCACTTTATCCCAAAAAGCTCCAGCGGAAAAGTAGAAGGTTATAATGTGGTGGTAAAACTTCTAAAGGGGATAAACTTTAGTGTAAGAGATACAGAACTTTATGCAAAGAAAATAATGCTGGGGGCCTTCCCATGAGGTTTTCATCACAGATTTTGACATAGAGCCAATAGCTCACTGACATTGAAATCGATGAAATAATTTCAATAAAAAATTAGGTTGAGAAACCCAAATAAGAAAATCTGGTAGAGAACTCTTAGGAAGTGAATCAGTCTTTTGTTATTTAATTAAATTTACTATAAATCTCTTTTAGAGAACGAAGGTTTTCTTTATATTCGTGGTATAATTTCTCATAGATTTTTTGATTTTGTGTAGGTTCAAATTTTTCCTTGATGGTAAAATTTACAGTTTTTTGTCCCTCCTCTATAGAATTAAATATCCCTATTCCCAGGAATCCTATTATTCCTGCTCCTATCACTGTAGCCTCTTTGTGCTGAATGGTAATCAAAGGAAGACCAGTCACATCTGCTTTTATCTGATTCCATAACTTATTCTTTGCTCCTCCCCCCACTATTCTTATGTTTTCGGGATAAAATCCTGTAGCTTTTCTCAAAAGTTCTAACGCTTCTCTTAGTTGGAAGGATAGACCCTCTAAGGTAGCTCGGTAAACCTCTCCTCTTTGAGTAGCAAGTGTAAGTCCTAAGAGAGTTCCCTTTAAGTAAAATTTTCTCGCCGGGCCTGGTTTAGGAGAAAACTCGGGAATTAACCTCACTTTATTTTCCTCTGGTGAAATTTTTTCTCCTTCAGAGATCATTGTGTCGTACTTGTTCTTTCTATGAGATAAACCTGCGTAAAAGTGTCTTTTAACCCATTCCACTACTCCAGAGGCGATCATAAAGATTTCATAAATCCAGAGTCCAGGTAAAATATCACTTTCTACAGTTAACCCTCCTTCAAATCCCTCCCGGGTAGGTTTAAATTGAGAAAGACGTAAAGTCAAGATTTCCCACGTCCCCGAGTTTAGAATAACCTCACCAGGGGAACCCCCTGCTCCAATAGTAGCAAATTGGACATCATGACCTCCCATTACTACAGGTGTTCCTCGAGGAATTCCTGTCTCCTTAGACGATTTATTAGTTATTTTTCCAACTATCTCTCCTGGTTCCCTCCATGAAGGAAAAAGAGAGGAATCAATACCTACAATCTCAAGAATTTTTCCCCACCAATCCCTTTTTTTAAGATCCATAGCCATTATAGTAGAAGCACTGGTAGGATCTATGGTGAATTCTCCAGAAAGGCGTTGATTTATAATACCAGGGAACATAAGCCACTTGTAGGTCTTATCTAAAATATGCGGCTCATTTCTTTTCAGCCAGAAAATACGAAAGATCGCATTAAAGGGAATGAACTGATAACCCGTTCTTTGATAAACTTCCCACGGAGAGATCACTTCCTCCAGTTCAGTAGTTAATTCTTTCCCCCGGGAACATCCCCAGGAAATTACAGGATAAAGAAGATTTCCCTTCTTATCTACTGGAGCTCCATCGGCTCCAAAACTCGTCACCGTTACCACCTTTATATTCTTTTTATCTATTTCTGAGCAAACCTTTTTGCTTGCCCTGCAAATTTTTCCCCAGATTTCCTCTACATCCCATATCAACCAATTCTTTTCTCCCCCTGGTTGAGGAATAGGTCTATTGAGAAAGCTTTTCTCACTTATTATTTCGCCTTTCTTATTTACTGCCGCTACCCTAATGTTAGTAGCTCCACAATCCAGAACTATAGCTAACTCCTCTTTATTCATTGAATACACCTTTTTTATAAATTTGAAACTTTAGCAAGACTCATAAATTACTTGATTACTCCTTTCCTAAAATAATGTTGGTATATAATATAATCCTGGCATTCTTTTATAAAACTCAAATTGATATTAAAT
>JAGHCO010000094.1 GCA_021160405.1 Candidatus Aerophobota bacterium | reverse complement strand
TCTTATCTGCAAGATCGTGCATCTTTGCATAGAAGCTTTCTTTATCAATAAGATGAGCGCAGGCAAAGTCGGTATCAAAAAAGGAGGTTTGTTTATCTTCTTTTCCAAGCAATTTTATCTCCTTTCTATGGTATTTTTAAGGTAAAAAATCATTCTATTATACCACAGATAAGGAGTTTGTAAAATTTTTATCTTGAGAAGGAGCAAAATTCAGACAAAAAATTTTAGGAGAAACTGGAGACTTTTTCACCAGTCTCTAAGGTATTAATGCAAAGATCCGTTGTTGCAATAGCATGTTATAAACATTCTACTATCTATTATAACATACCCAGAGCCTCTCTTTAATGATTTAATAAAGTCTATTTTGGTTACATTTTAGATGATTCAATACATATTCTTGACACCTGTAGCACCTTGATTAAGATGAAGGCAGAGTATACGCCAAATACTTCTTGGAAATACTTATAAAAATAGCCGATGTTTTTGGGATAAGTTTAGACAAATTAGTTGAAAGGAGTAAAAAATTGAATGTTGGTTAGAGATTCTGAAAGATCTAAGAATAGACACAAATAATGAAGTTATAAATTTCTTTGAGGGCTTAGTAGGTTAAAATATGATAAATAACGATTACCACTCAGAGGGCTTATTTCTTGGCCAGCGTTTATCTTTAGAAGGAGTAGAAAAAAAATTCTCAGGGAATTTTTATTTGCCTATTCAAGATTTATTGACTCACATATTTATATGTGGTGTTACAGGTTCAGGAAAAACAGTATTTGGTAAAGCTATTGTGGAAGAATTGGCTTTGAGAGGAGTGCCCTCAATATTGATAGATTTAAAAGGAGATCTTTCATCATTAGGTTTATTGTTTGATAATACTTCAGATGAATATTTGGAACTATACACTGGAGGAAAGAGTAACGTTCAAGATTATAAAGAGAAAGCAAAACGGGAATTTGAATATCATTTAAAACAACTCAACAAATTCGGACTCTCAGAGGAAAGTATCAAGAAATTAAAAGAATCTTCTGAAATCACAATTTTTACGCCCCGATCTAATAAGGGTATACCACTTGCTATTTCTTCTTTAGCTAACCCTCCAGAAGATCTACATGAATTATATGATCAGGAGCAGGAAACAATAATTACTATGATTGATTCATTAGTAAATTCTCTGGTTGATCGTTTGTATCCAGATGAGAAACTCACACGGACAGAAAAAGAGAGAAAGTTTTTATCGGAACTTATTCTCTACGCATGGTTAAATGAAGTGGAATTGGAAGGACTTCAAGGATTGGTCCGCTTAATAGAGTTAGTCGATAATCCGCCAATAGAAGAAGTGGGGATATTACCTCTAGATGAATATATACCACTTAAACAACGAAAAGAGTTAGCTAAGAAATTAAATGGTCTTTTAGTTGGCGCGGAACAACTGTGGTATAAAGGGATACCTTTAGATATTGACTTACTTTCTGGCAAACACCACAAAACTAACAAGACCCAAATTTCTATAATAAATCTTACAGAATTAGATAGCTTTGAAGACCGTTGTTTTGTTGTATCAAGAATAGCTTACTCTATATATAATTGGATGAGAAAACAAGGAGGTGCTACAGACCCAAGGTTGATATTTTATATAGATGAAATTGGTGGTGGTGGTGGTAAAAGAGCATTTTATCCAAGTTCTCCGTTTCATGTTGTATCAAAACCTGCCATTAATTTGTTACTAAGACAAGGAAGAGCCTTTGGAGTTTGTTGCGTATTTGCGACACAAAACCCTGGAGACGTAAATTATAAGGGATTAAGTAATTGTGGGACATGGGTTGTGGGAAAACTCCGCACTAAAAGAGATAGGGATAAAATATTAGAAGGCATATCTGAAGCTGATATAAAATTTAATAAAATTGATGAGCTTTTAACTTCTCCGGATGAGGGAGAGTTTTTAATCAAGTTACGCTCTGAAGAAGTGGCTTTAATAAAGGAAAGATGGTTAATGAGTTTTCACCGTACACTACCACCTCTGGTTTTATCAAAAGTTTTAAGTCAAGAAGTTAAAGAAAATTTCAAAGCATTTTATTTGCCAGATAGAATTCCTGGACAAAAGTGGTTTTCAAGGACGTCTGCCAAGCCAGCCCCTACCATTTTAACTCCTGAAACTATATTTGAGAACTTTAACTTTGGTACGGGACACGGTGATTTGTTCGTGCTAGATGTTGAGCCAGAAGAAGCAATAAGAATGTGTTTACAAGAGTTAGCTAAAGAGCATATTTTTCCTGAGGAAATTCAATTTAAAAATGCTCAACTGATAATAGCAAGGGTTCATAGGGCTGATTGGAATGTAGATAAAGTACTTCATAATTCTCGAGGAGAAATAATAAATCATATTAAAGGTAGTGGAATATATTCGAGATTTGATGCTCCCTTAAAGCTGAGTGAGGAGACCAAGGAAGATCTAACGAAGATGGTTACAAAGCCAGTTAGTCCACGCTCCTTGGAAGTGTGTAAAAAGATAGAGGTTCCTTTACCTGACTCAAATAGACTAACCAAAACAGAGGTTAGAAGCCAGATAAGCAAGAAGGTCAATGTCCCGTACAAAGACATACTTGTATCTATAAAGGAACAAAATATAGCAATTGCGTACAAGTTTACTATAGAATATAGGGGAAAAAATATTAAGTGTTTCATTAACATAATCGACAACAAAATTATAGTAAGTTTTCCTACGTTTTCTAAAGAAGAGGCAATGAATGAGGTTAGAAAACTACATCCTACTCTTCAAATAGACGAGGAGGATGTGTCTTCCGATGATTCTTCGTATATTGTAAATTATAATACTGAAGATCATTATTATATGTTTAAGGTTAGCAAAAAATCTTGTAAGGTTTTAAAAGAAAAAGTTTCAATTACTGAAAAAAGAGCCAAACAGATTGCAAGAGATAGAGTTAAAGAAGATCCTTTTTCGATTTGGAAACATGGAAATACCTGGAATTTCTATTATCTAGACGGCACTTGGTTAATTATTGATGAAGAAAGTGAAAATGTAATTACTAGAAGTGTAATTTCTTCTGAACAGGCAGAGACCTTGACTCGCAACAAACTAATTAAAACCACGGGTGAGAGTGACTTTTTCATTGTAAGAAAAGAGTTTAAAGAGGGTAAATGGTTCTTAAATTTCGAATCTAAAAAATGGGCTGTTGATTCAGAAATAGATGAAAATGGGAAGATAATACAAAATCTTAGATTACAACAAGCATATTGTCTTGAAGAGGCAAAGAAAATTTTAGCGGAAAATAAAATATCTGAAACATTGCTTAAAAGTTCAGCTGTTTGGAGTAATGGCTGGGAGTTTATATTTTCGTCTCCTTTTGGAGAATGTGTAGTAAGAATTGGTCGAAAAAATAGAGAGTTTTTAAAGAGAAATATTACGCAAGAGGGTGCGAAGCATTTTGCCCAAATGGAAATTGGAGGAGAAGTTAGAGCTGTTAAAGATAGAGAGATATTCTGGGATATAATTTTGAAAAAACAAAAGAGGAATTATCGTGTTGAATTAAATAAACAGAATGGAGCGATGCAGATTAAAATTAGGAAATTTATATTTTGGAAACCAGTCAATCTCAACGATGTTAAAAAGAACGCATATTAAAATAGCTGAGGAAGTCGCATATCGTTCAAGATATAAATTAACGCGGGGAATGCATCAAGCTTTAATAAAAGGGAGTGTAGAGCCAGATAAACAAAAAAACGATAAGAAAGCTCATCATCACGGTAGAGAAAAGGAAATAGCTTTGTTAATTTTATCTGCAAGAAAAGCTTTTCTCCAAGGTATTAAAGGAGCGGGCAATAAAAAGAAGTTAGAAGAAAGCGCTTATTTATTAGGGAGAGCATTTCATTTTATTGCAGATGGTTGTACTACTTCCTCAAAAGTAGGAATAGACCATCACGAGTGGGAAGAAGAGGTAGCTCGAAGTTATATAAATAAATTATCTTCCGATGAATTAGGATCAATGAAAGAAGCGATAGTTAAAGCTATTAATCTGATCCCAAAAGGTAACCCCAGAAAGGAGCTTAATAATGCTATAGAAATTTGTTTATTTGTGACAAACTCTATCTGGAGTCCACCTCTATAATTATAACTAAATAAACACTTACTGAAAAGATCCGCAAGGAAATTAATAAAGTGGGGGTTTCCTATGTTAGCCATATCTTTTTTAAAAAATCGAGCTTTGGTTATACTTTTGGAAATATGTATACGGCTTATTTGTTTTTCGATTTTTTACCAATACACTTGTAAATTCCGGCCGAAAATTGTGCATTTTTCCGGCTATGATTTTTTGCATAACCTCAAAGACTTTCCTCTCTCCTCTTTTTTCCGATTATAGGTTTTTTCCCTTAATGGATTTTCCTGTTTGACTGCTTTGCCCCACTTCTCATTTAGGTTTTTATAGATAAGATAAAGGACCTTTTCTACGGCTTTCCCGTAAGAGAAGACTTCTATTCTCTTTGTAGTGGACTCCCAAAATTTGGACAGTTGGTTAAGATAGTGTAAAATAAAAGGGGATCCAGAGAATGGAAGGAATAAGAAAAATTATCCATCCGCTTTTAAGACAAAGGTGGCCTGGAAGCAATAAGAAAGAGGAAACAGTAACAAACTTGCCAGCAATATGGAGTTTATCCTGTTCAGGTAAGAAGGTGGAAAAGGAGGGCTTTGGAGAAAATGACAGAGCTTTTCAAAGATGGAAAGGAAAAACAGGTTAAGGATAAAAGTTTGTTAATCAAGTAACTTTATCGGGAGATTGGCCAGCTTAAGGTGGGGCTGGACTGGTTTTAGAAAAGCTGGATTTGCCGGCGAGGGAGAAGGTAAAGCTCTCTGAACGAGAAAATAAAGAGATACCAATAACAAGACAGGCAAAGCTTCTTGGGATTGCCCGCTCAACGGTGTACTACAAACCGGTTGTGGACGAATATAACTTGAAGCTGATGCACCTTATCGATGAAAAGTTTTCCAAAACACCCTTTTATGGATCCCGAAGGATGAAAGAGGCGCTGAAAAGACAAGGCTATAAGGTTAACAGAAAAAGGGTACAGCACCTTTTGAGGCTTATGGGGATA
>JAGHCO010000227.1 GCA_021160405.1 Candidatus Aerophobota bacterium | reverse complement strand
TATCATCACCCAATCTCTTTCTTAACTCTTTTACAAAAGACTCTATGACCTTCTTTTCCTTATTATTCAAATAACTTATCTTCTTTCCCATTATTATTATCCCAAATCTCGTTTAACTCGTGCGACGTTCTTCTCGTTTATTTTGTCGTAGCGTCTTTGGGCCATTGGGTTGTTGTATCATTCTATACGCCAAACGCTATTCCCTATTTGTTTTTCCTTTCACTCATCACTCATTACATATTACTCTTTTTTTGGTAGCGCCACGGGGATTCGAACCCCGGTCTGATGGCTGAGAACCACCTGTCCTAACCCCTAGACGATGGCGCCAACTTGGCTGGGGGAGGAGGATTCGAACCTCCGCTACAAGATCCAGAGTCTTGCGGCCTACCGCTAGCCGATCCCCCATAACCCTTTTCCTTTAACATTTCCAATGTTCTATCAATTCTTCTTAAGACTTCTTTCCTACCCAAAACTGCTGCCAGTTCAAAAAGTCCTGGTCCTCTCATCCTTCCAGTTAGAGCTATTCTTAAAGGATGAAAAGCTTTAGCTGTAGAAAGAGATAACTCTTTGGATATTTTTCGCAGGGTCCTTTCCAAATTTTCTTCGTCAAACTTGCTAAGTTGCTCTACTTCATTTTTAACTCTCCTCAAGAGTGAACAAACATAATCATTTTTCAGCTTCTTTTTAACTGCTTTAGAATCGTAAGCAAAATCTTTTTCAAAGAAAAAATCTGCTAATTCAACAATATCAGAGAGAGTGCGCAGCCTATCTTTCTCCAGCTCAGTAATACGAAATATCTTTCTGTAGGTAATCGAATCAACCTTGTCTTTAACCCATCCCCTTTTCTTTAAGTAGGGAATCAACAATTTGGCAAGCTCATCCGTATCCATTTTTCTTATATACTCAGCATTCATCCACTCCAATTTCTGATAATCGAAAACAGCAGAACTTTTACCCACCCTTTCAAGAGAAAATTTCTGAATAAGCTCTTCCTTGGTGAAGAATTGCTGACTATCTGGAGTAGACCAACCTAAAAGAGAAAGATAGTTTACTACAGCCCAGGGAAGATATCCTTTTTCTCGGTAGTAAGTAATGGAGGTAGCTCCATGTCTTTTGCTTAACTTTGCTCCATCTTTACCTAAGATCATTGGTATGTGAGCGTAAGAAGGAGGATCAAAATTTAAAGCTTGATAGATAAGTATCTGTCGTGGAGTATTGGAAAGATGATCATCCCCCCTTATTACACAGGTTATCCTCATTAAGTAATCATCAACTACATTAGCAAAATTGAAAGTAGGGGTTCCATCTGATTTTAATATAATAAAATCCCCTAAAATTTTATTTTCAAAGTTAACATCCCCCCTCAGCAAGTCTCTCACTTTAACAGTCCCATTATGAGGTACCTTAAATCTTACAGTTGACTTTCTACCCTCTCTCTCTAATTTTTCTCTCTGAGCTAAAGAGAGATCACGACAGTGGCCATCATAGACAGGAGGTTTTCCTTCTCTCTGCATTTTACGCCTTCGTTGAAGCAATTCTTCCTGGGTGCAATAGCAAGGATAAGCTTTTCCTTCCCTTAGTAGCTTTTTAGCGTAACGTTTATAAATATCCAGTCTTTGAGATTGAAAGTAAGGCCCATAATCTCCTCCTATCCCGGGACCTTCATCCCAATTTAGACCTAACCAATTCAAATTTTCTATCACTGAGGTAATAAAATCCTTCTGAGAGCGAAGAACATCGGTATCCTCTATTCGAAGGATAAATTTTCCCTTATGATGACGGGCAAAAAGCCAGTTAAAAAGAGCTGTTCTTACTCCTCCAATATGCAGCTCTCCTGTAGGACTGGGAGCAAAGCGTACTCTTACCTGCTTCAACTTATTTATCCTTTTTATCCCATTAGATAGTAAACATCTAACGGGAGTTTACTTATTCTTATGGCGATTAGCCCGGCGTTTCTTCTTTCTCTTATGTTTAGCTATTTTTGCTCTTTTTCTTCTTTTATCTGATACCACTTAATCTGCCCTCCTTTTTCATAAATCCTACGAATTAAAAAGGTTTTGTCAATAGCACTCACTCCAATTTTGAAATTTTCATTTCTCCTATTTTTGCTTCCTTAGATAAAGGATAGCGAGAGATTAAAATTTGATAACTTTTAAGAGCTTCCTTTTTCTTCCCTAAAAGTTCCTGGCATCTACCTATGCCAAGCGTAGCTTCCGGTGCTACTGAACTGTCGCCATATTTCTCTTGAATCTTTTTATAAACTTCAATGGCTAAAGAGTACTTTTTTTCTTTTTCATAAATACCAGCTAATTTTAATTCCACCCATGGAAGAAAATAGCTATCTTGGTAGCTTTCTACTAATTTCTTTAACACAGCAGCAGCCTCATCATATTCTCTTAAAGCATAGAGGCAGTTAGATAAATTAAAAAGAACTTCCTCTCTGTTATTAATCCAATGATATTGAGAAAGTAGTTGTTTGTAAAGAAATTTAGCTTTTTTATATTCCTGTATTGCTTTTTCTTTTTTATCTTGCCCTTTAGCTTCCATATAAAAAGAGGTAGCCTCTACAAATTTCTGAACAGCCATCTTTTTCATCTGAGCTGTGTATATCCAAAAAGCCGCTACCGCAGCTATCCCTATACCACCCAATAAACCGTAAATTCGTAGCTTTCTTTTATCAATTGATTTAAGAAACTCCCATATTTTTTTTAAATATTCATACATTCTCAATTCCTTTTCACTATATTAAGTTTTCCCCAAGCACCTATTTGCTTACCCTTTATGATTAATCCTCCCTTAACCTCAGGGATACCCTTTAAGAAAAGCAATCCTCTTTTAATATCTCTTTCCTCCTTAACTATATTCCCTGTAGCTGTGGCTACTGCATCAGCTAAAGCAGTAGATGATGAGAGTATCACTACTGCATCAGCTTTTCCCAGACTTACAGAGTGACCAAAGGTTCCTGCAGAACAGCATATACCCAGCGGAGTATCTTTTGGCTCTATCTGCAGGGCAATCCGACCTGTAAGAGGAGAGTTTCCTGCATAGATACCCACATTTCTTTCTTTCTCAACCTTCATAAAAATATCTCCCCCATTTTCAACTATAACCTGCTTGCAGTAATTCAAAAGCTCTTTCCCCACAAACTCTGCTATTGCACCAGCAACAGCAGCCATTGGACCTACACCTGCTTTTTGAGCAGCCTCGGTCATGGCCCTCACAATAAGAGGCATATCACTTTTCACTGGTAAAGGTTTAAAAGTTCTCTTAAATAAAGGATTTTTATATATATACTGCTCTATATCCTTTCTGCAAGTCAATAGAGCCTCTTCTGTCTCTTTAGTTAATTTTTTCTCAGCTAAAACCAAAAGATTACTTTCCTTAATCTGCACCTCAAAAGAGCAAAGGTCGTAAGATCTTATTAATTTCCTGTATACAAGCCTATTTTGCAAAAAAATTCCTCTTTCTCTTTATTTAATCCCTCTGCTTCCTGGTTTAATCAGGGGAACTTTCTCTTGGCATAGAGGACATTCCCTGGGAGGATATATTTCTACATTAACACAGACCAAACTTTGTGGTTTAACTTCCTTTGATAATAAGCTTTTACTCGGATTCCAAATAAAGTTTATCTTTCCTCCACTTCGGTCTACTAAACATCCCACACCTATTAATTTCGCTTCATTCTCCTCTATAATTTTTATTAATTCTCTAACTGAATTTCCAGTAGTAATCACGTCTTCAATTACTAATACTCTCTCTTCTGGATTAATCTTAAATCCCCTTCTCAGCACTAAATTTCCTTTTTCCCTCTCAGCAAAGATAGAGCGGGCTCCAAGATCTTTAGCTACTTCCTGGCCAATAATGATTCCTCCAATGGCTGGGCTTATCACTACCTGAGCTAAACTATCCCGGAAAAACTCAGCTAAGAAATTTCCTAACCGAGCAGCTATGGAAGGATATTGAAGAACCAGAGCTGACTGAAAATAGGCGGAGGTATGAAGTCCAGAGGAGAGCTTAAAATGACCCTTTAAAAGAGCACCCTTTTCCTTAAAGAGAGAAAGAACCTCTCTCCCTCTCATTAAATTTCCTCCTTCTTAATAAATTTCCATTCCCACTGCCCTTCTTATTAATTTTCTTAATCTTTTTTCAGCTACCTCGGGTACCTCTTCTTTGAAATCAGGAACTATAGTGATAATGGGAAAACTCTTTTTCTCACTTATATTTTCAATAACATCCAAACACTCTTGAGCTACTGACTCGGAAACAAAAATTATTCCGTAATTCTCAGTAGCTACTTGCTTTAATTTTTCTCCTCCCCTTCCTGGCTCCTCGATAAGAATAGCCTCTATTCCAGACCCTTTAAAGGGAAGAATGGTATCTTTATCTCCAAGTATGGCTATTCGCAACATAATATTTTCCTCTTAAAATTTTTCTCAATTTTTTTAACTCATTTTTTTTAAGAAAAATATAGTTTATTAAAGGTTCTCTTCCAAAGGTTATATATAATCCTACTTTGGTATACTTTAGAATGCTTTTATCAAAGAAATTATCTAATACAGATAAATTTTGTTTATCTTTCCACTCTTCCAAAGCCTTTTGAAGTGGATAGCCGT
>JAGHCO010000010.1 GCA_021160405.1 Candidatus Aerophobota bacterium | reverse complement strand
CTTTTAAAAAAGAGTATCTATTCTTTATCCTTTTTAACTCTTTTTCTTTATCTTTATTAATAATAAACTCTTTTATTCCCAGTTTGAGAATCAAAATATCTCGAAACCAAAACAAAATCATATCTAAAAATCTATTTAGTTCATCTTTTTCTAACTTGCTCCACCTTTTAGCTATTTCAAATATCTCGCTATCAAAAGTTTCTTTAAATAGCTTATTTAAAATTTTCTCCCTTTCCCTTAAGATATCCTCATTATTTATAAGGTAGGAAGCTTCTCCAATTCTGCCCTTGGCTAACCTACTAACCAAAGAAATTAGTTCAGGAGAATGGGTAGTTTTTTCTTCTAAGAATTCTTTTATCTGCTGGAGGGAAAGAAGAGAAAATCTCACTATCTTACATCGAGAAACTATAGTAAAGGGAAGTTTTTCTGGAGAGGAGCTAATTAAAACTATTACAACATTGGAGGGAGGCTCCTCTAAGAATTTAAGGAGAGAATTAGCTGCCTCTATGGTGAGCTTTTCTGCATCTTCAAGTATCCATATTTTCTTTTTCCCCTCATAAACCTTGTATCCCATTTCCCTTTTTATCTCACGAGTTTGCTCAATTTTAATAGAACCATCCTCTGCTTTAGTAACTTGCACATCGGGATGATTTAATTTATCTATCTTCTGGCAAGAAGAGCAGTGATCACAGCTATCTATACTTTTCTTTCTACAGTTTATAGCTTTAGCAAAGTTAAGGGCAACAAGCTTTTTCCCTACCCCGGGCGGCCCAGTAAAAAGGTATGTCCCGAAAATATTTTTTCTAATTAAATCTTTTTGAATAATCCTTATAGCTTTCTCTTGACCTCTTACCTGTTTAAAAGACATTTACTCACCCAATTTTTTATGTAAGATTTTTCTTATCTCTAAGCTTATCTGTTGAGGTTCTTTTCTCCCATTTAGTAACTTTACCCTTTCTGGAAAAGATTTGGCAATTTGAAGATAACCTTGTCTTACTCTTGTGTAAAAGAGAAAATCCTCTTGCTCTATTCTATCTTCAGCTTTACCTCTTTCTGACATTACTTTAGGATCTATGTCCAGAAGGAAGGTTAAATCGGGGAGCAAACCTCGTGTAACCTTTTTATTTAAATTTTCTATCCATCTTATATCCAATCCTCTTCCATAGCCTTGGTAGGCAACGGTAGCATCTGTATATCTATCACTAATTACTAACCTGCCTTTCTCTAAAGAAGGCTCAATTACTTCCTTAACATGTTGGTATCTATCAGTTAAATAAAGAAAAAGCTCACCTATACCACTAATCTTTTCTCGAGGGGTGTGAAGGATCAATTCTTTTATCTTTTTCCCCAAACAAGTCCCCCCTGGCTCCTGAGTAGAAACTACAGGATATCCCTTATTTTTTAAGTATTTAGCAAGAAGCACAGCCTGAGTGGTTTTCCCGCTCTTATCTATTCCTTCAAAACTAATAAACATCTCTTCTCCCCTATTTCATAAGATACATCAACACCAAGCTCTGTCAAGATTGTTGACAATAAAAAACTTAAGTATAATAATAAGATAAAAGTTTCAAGGAGGTGAGAAGAAATGTTAGATATTACGAGAAAGATGTTGTTAGCTAGTTTAGGAGCAGTAGAGCTTACCAGGGAGAAAATGGAGAGTATTATCCAGGAGTTAATTAAAAAAGGGGAGATTTCTAAAGAGGAAGGAACAGGACTAATAGAAGAAATTTTACGGAGGGGAAAGGAAAGTGAGAAGGCTCTAAGGAGTAAAATTGAAACAGAGATAACCACGGTGATGAAAAAGTTAAACATACCTACAAAAGAGGAAATACAAGAGTTGAAGGAGAAAATAGAAATATTAACTAAAAAGATAGAGGAAGTTAAAGGTAAATAATTACAAATTTTAGTGGTTAATTTTTCTTGACATTTATTACTTTTAACTTATAATACTTACCTAAAAGTTTTAAAATTAGTAATAGGTAAATAGGGACAAACGGTTGCTCACTCCGTTCGCAACCGCCCTTCGGGGATGTATGTCCCTATGGTAAGTATTACTAAAAAAATGTGAGATTCTTCATTTGTCATTGCGAGGAGCGGAGCGACGAAGCAATCCCAGGAGCGAACCCGAGATTGCCACGCCCTGTGATGTAGCTCGCTATACTTCACAGGGCTCGCAATGACAAAAAAGAGAAAAGTTTTAGGAAAGCTGAACTATTACAATGGGGGTGAAAAATCATTGTTGAAAAATCAGCGCTAATCTTTACAATATTGTAAATCTGCGTTCAGATTCTTTGGCAATACCTATGGTAAAAGGAGAAAAAAAATGAGCTTGAGCGATGAGCTAAAATTATTTACAGGAAGAGCTAATCCTGAGTTAGCCCGGGAGATAACTGAGTATCTGGGAATACCTCTGGGGAAAATGGAAATTAGATCTTTTAGTGATGGAGAAACTTATGTGAAGATCAATGAAAATGTGAGAGGAAAAGATGTTTTTCTCCTCCAACCTACTTCTCCTTCAGCAAATGAAAATTTAATGGAACTTTTAATTATGATTGATGCCTCCCAAAGAGCATCTGCTGGGAGAATTACTGCTGTTATTCCTTATTACGGATATGCTCGCCAGGATAGAAAAGATCAGCCAAGAGTTCCCATTACATCTAAGTTAGTAGCTAATTTAATTACTACTGCTGGAGCTGATAGGGTGCTTACTATGGACCTGCATGTGGATCAAATTCAGGGATTTTTTGATATCAAGGTAGATCATCTTTTTGCTGTTTCTGTAATCATTGATTATTTTAAAAAGAAAAACCTGAAGGATCTGGTGGTTCTTTCTCCCGATGTGGGAGGTTTAAGAAGAGCTCGGGCTTATGCTAAAAGACTGGGAGCTCCCTTAGCTTTTGTGGACAAGAGAAGACCTATAGCTGATGAAGCTGAAGTTATAAATATAGTAGGCAAGATAAAAGGAAAACAAGTTCTCATTGTAGATGATATGGTAGACACTGGAGGAACTTTGTTAGCCGCGGTGAAGAGTTTAATAGAAAAAGGAGCAACTGCTGTTTATGCCAGTTGTACACATGCTGTTCTTTCCGGGAAAGCTTATGAGAAGATAAATACCTCAGCATTGAAGGAGATGATAGTAACTGATACTATTCCTTTAGATTCAAAGAGAGCTGGGGAGAAAATTAAAGTCCTTTCAGTAGCACCCCTGCTGGGAGAGGCTATAAAACGGATTCATCAAAACCAATCGGTAAGTAACCTTTTTTAAAAGAGGGAAATTATGGAAAAACTTGTATTAAAGGTAAAAGTTAGAGATAAGGTAGGTAAAGGGTATGCCAGGAAACTGAGAAGAGAGGGATATCTGCCAGCTATTCTCTACGGGCCGCATTTGAAGAAAAATTTATCTCTTGAAGTGAACACAAAAGACCTGAGAAGCCTTATCCACAGCTTATCCGGGCAGGAAAAAGTAATAACTCTTAAACTAACTAACCAAGCTACTGAAAGAGAACGGGAAGTTATAATTAAGGATATTCAGTCCAGTTTGCTTAAAGGGGAAATTCAGCATGTAGACTTCTATGAGGTTACCCGAGGAGAGAAGATCACTACTTTAATTCCTCTCATTCTTGTTGGTGAGGAGAGGGTAGTTAAGAAGGGTGGTGTAGTGGAACGTTTTGTCCGGGAGATAGAGGTAGAGTGTTTTCCTAAGGATATCCCTCCTCATATAGAGGTAGATTTAACCAGTTTAAATGTGGGGGATCTGGTTCGGACAAAAGATTTAAACTTACCTGCCGGGGTAAAGCTGATTACTAATCCAGAAGAAATGGTTGTCTCTGTGGTTTCTCCTGTTAGTGAAAGAGAACTGGAAAAACTGGAGGAAGAAAAAGCCCCAGAGGAAGTGGAAGTTGTAAGCAAGGAAAAGAAGGCTGAAAAACCTGTGGATGAAGAGAAACTATCCTCGGAAAAAAGAAAAGGATGAGATTAGTATTTGGACTGGGAAATCCTGGTAAAGAATACTATAAAACACGGCATAATGTTGGCTTCTTAGTTATAGATTATTTAAGTGAAAAATTTAAAATTGGTGTAGAAAACTATAGTTTTCGCTCTCTGATAGGGGAGGGAAAGATAAAAGGAGAAGAAATAATTTTATGTAAACCCCTCACCTTTGTTAATGAATCCGGAGCCTCTCTTAAAGAGGTAAAAGCTTATTATCAACTAAATTTAGAAGATATAATAGTAATCAGTGATGACGCAGACCTTCCCTTAGGACGAATAAGGATAGCTAAAAGAGGGGGGAGTGGAGGGCATAAGGGATTAAAATCTATTATCCAGAGTTTAGAAACAGAGAATTTTCCTCGTCTGCGTATAGGAATTGGTAGGCCATCAGAGAAAATGGGCTTAAGAGATTATGTTTTAGAAGAGTTTACTCCTCTTGAGTGGGAGATAATGGAGCTGATTATTCAAAAAGTTACTTTAGCAATTGAAACCATTTTTACTCAAGGATTGGATGAGGCAATGCAGGAGTATAATCGCCCACTCCAAGAGGTAAAGGGCAAATGTGTGAATGCGTAGAAGAGGTAAGGGGTAAAGGTGAAAGGTTCAACGTTAAAAAATCCATAAAAGCGTTAATGTGTTAACGAAAAATAAAGGAGGAATAAGAAATGCTATATCTATGGCTTTCTGTGGGAGCAGGAATAATAGGTTTAATTGTAGTTGGATTATTAATAAGGGGTATTCTCAAACAAAACCCTGGTAATAAATTAATGCAAAATCTTTCTAAGGAGATCCAAAGAGGAGCAAAAACATTTCTTCTTACCGAATACAGAACAGTAGCTGTAGTGGCAATTATTGTAGCTATCTTTCTTAGTTTGGGTCCTCTATTTACCCATAAGGTTACAGTTAACTGGGAAACAGCATTAGCTTTTTTAATAGGGGTATTTGCCTCAGCTTTAGCGGGATGGATTGGGATGAGTATAGCTACAAGAACTAATAGCAGAACCACCCAGGCAGCTCAAAAGGGAATTAAACCAGCTCTGAGTGTTTCTTTTTCTGCAGGGGCAGTTACTGGATTATCCATAGTATGTGTAGCTTTTCTGGGTCTTGTGATAGTTTATTTTTTATTTAAAGGTAACCCTGTTATTGTTAATGGATACGCTATGGGAGCATCTTTAATGGCTTTATTTGCTCGTGCTGGAGGAGGAATTTATACAAAGGGAGCCGACATGGGAGCAGATTTAGTGGGAAAAGTTGAAGAAGGAATCCCCGAGGATGATCCCCGTAATCCTGGGGTTATTGCCGATAATGTAGGTGATAATGTAGGTGATGTAGCCGGATTGGGAGCAGACCTTCTTGAGTCTTATGTAGAGTCTATCATTGCTACCTTAGCTATCGCTGCCACTATAGGCATTGTCTCCTTAAGTTACCTTCCTTTTTACCTTGCTTCTTGGGGAATTATTTCCTCCTTAATTGGGGTAGGTTGGATTAAGATGGGCAGGGTAAAAGATCCACAAATGGCTTTAAACAGCGGGACATATCTCAGCGCTGTGTTGATGATAATAGGTTCTTACTTTATCATTAGAAAAGCAGGGGTAGTTTATCAAAACTACTCTTCTTTAGGACCCTTTTGGGCTATCGTTAGCGGGGTTGCAGCGGGTTTAATTATAGCAGAGGTTAGTGTGTACTATACCTCCAGTAAATACAAGCCTGTTAAAGAACTGGCTAACTCTTGTCAGACCGGTCCTGCTGTTACTGTAGTAAATGGATTAGCTTTAGGGATGCTATCTACATTAATTCCAGTGATAGTTATCGCTGGTGCTACTTTAATTGGATTTATATTTGCTGGAATGTATGGGGTAGCCATAGCCGCTTTAGGAATGCTTTCCATATTAGGAATTACCTTAGCTGTTGATTCTTATGGTCCGGTAGCTGATAATGCAGGAGGAATTGCTGAGATGGCTCACCTTCCTCCCGAGGTTCGCCAAAATACTGATAAGCTGGATGCATTAGGAAACACCACTGCTGCTATTGGCAAAGGATTTGCTATAGGCTCAGCCGCCTTTGCTGCTTTGGGGTTAATTACTGCTTATCGAGCTACAGTAAATGCTTTTTCCCCCCATCCCTTTACCCTTTCCTTAGCTGATCCTAAACTTATTGCTGGTCTTTTAATTGGAGGAATGGTTCCCTACTTATACGGTTCTTTATTAGCTAAAGGAGTGGGAAAAGTAGCCTTTAGGATAGTAGAGGAGATAAGAAGGCAATTTAAAGAGATTCCAGGGATAATGGAGGGAAAAGGAAAGGGAGATTCCAGTCGATGTGTGAATATTGCTGCTCGAGGAGCTCTAAACAGTATGATGCTACCAGGAATATTAGCCATAGTTTTCCCTATAGGTATTGGTTTTTTCTTAGGACCGATAGCTTTAGGGGGATTTTTAGTAGGAGCTTTGGTAACTGGTCTTCCATTAGGGATTCAAACAGCCAACAGTGGAGCTGCCATGGATAATGCTAAAAAATACATTGAGGAAGGAAATCTGGGAGGAAAGGGTTCCTATGCTCATAAGGCATCGGTTGTAGGAGATACAGTAGGGGATCCCCTGAAGGATACTGTGGGTCCCTCTATTAACATTCTCATTAAACTAATGTCTGTAATTAGTTTGGTTTTAGCCCCTCTTTTTGTAATAATACACTAGATAAAAATTATAAGAGGCTTATGATGATAAGGGAACCAGCAGTAGCAGGAACATTTTATTCGGGAGATAGGGAATCTTTAAAAGGTCAAATTGAGGAGTGTTTTCTTCATTCCTTAGGTCCTGGGAAAATACCTAATCCTTCTTCCAAAAGGGAGGGGAAAATACTGGGACTGATTAGTCCCCATGCTGGTTATGTTTATTCAGGACCTGTGGCAGCCTGGGGATTTTACGAGGTAATTCAGGATGAGATTCCAGATACTGTAGTTATACTTGGTCCGAATCATCGAGGTTTTGGTGCTCCAATTGCTTTAACAAGTGAGGAAGAGTGGAAAACCCCTCTGGGGAAAGTATCAATAGATACCTCTTTAGCTAACGATCTTCTAAAGATCGCTTCTTCCGTAGTTCAAGAAGATAACCAGGCTCATAGACGAGAACACTCTTTAGAAGTTCAAATTCCTTTTCTACAGTATGCCTATGGAAAAGCTTTTAAGATTCTTCCTATATGTATGAGTGATCAAAGCGGGGAAAGTAGCCGAGAATTAGGAGAAGCCCTGGCAAAGATAGTTAAAGAAAGGAATATCTTAATTATTGCCAGCACAGATCTTACCCATTATCAGCCCCAGCGAACAGTAGAAAGAGAGGATAAAACTATTATAGAGGCAATTCTTTCTTTAGATTACAGAAATCTTGGAAAACTTACCTCTAAATATTATTTCTCTATGTGTGGTCCGGGGCCGGTTATGAGTATGTTAGTGGCAACTTCTCTTATGGGGGCTAAAAAGGTAAGGCTTCTAAAACATGCCACATCAGGAGACATTACTGGAGATTATAGTGCTGTGGTAGGTTATGCTTCCATGGTTGTAGAGAAATAAATTTAAGGCTATCTTGAGGCTTTTTCAGGACTGAGGTATTGGAAAAACTTTGATTCTAAGGGAACTACAATTGTAGTTTTTTTAGGAAGAGTTTCCCGATAAGCCTCAAGTGTTTTTAAAAAATTAAAAAAGTCTGGGTCCTGCTTATATGCCTGAGCATAAATTCTGGTTGCTTTAGCATCTGCCTCCCCCTTTATCTCTTGAGCTTTTTTATAAGCTTCTGAACGTATCTCTGCTAATTTTTTTTCCATCTCCCCTAATATTTTAGCCTTCTCACCTTCCCCCTCAGATAGATACCTGCTTGATATTCTATTTCTCTCCGCCTCCATTCTGGCAAAAACAGCTTGAGTATTTGCCTCAGGCAAATCTGCTCTTTTTATTCTAACATCTACAACAACTATTCCGTATTGTCTGGCCAGCTTGTCACTTCTGGTGGTAACATTGTGCATTATCTTTTCCCTTCCAATTTCTATTTTCTCCAGCCCTGTCCTTACTGTTCTTTCCTCCGGAGTAACTTCCGTAGTTAAGATTTCCCTATTTGAGGTTCTTAAGGTCTCAATTAAATTATACTTACCCACCTCTGTTCTTACAGCAGCATAAATAATATCATCCAACCTTGAGTGTGCCCCTATCTCATTTCTTACCGTCTTCATAAATAAAAGGGGATCAACTATTCTCCACCTGGCATAGTTATCCAGAAATATGTATTTTTTATCTTTAGTAACACATCTTCTGGGAGTAACATCGTATTCTAACAATCTATCTTCAAATTTGTTTGCAACTTGAATAAAGGGCTTTTTCATATATAAGCCTGGCTCTTTAACTATCTTAATAGGCTTTCCAAGCTCAGTAATAACTACCTGATTGGTTTCATTAACAGTGTAAAGAGCAGAGTTAAGCGTTAGAAGTCCCACAATTACCACAATCCATCCTATTATAGAAAATTTATCAATTTTTATTGCCATTTTTATCACCTTTTTATCTCTTCCCCTAATGAGCTAGTTCTTAAGTTTAAGAACTTTATAAACCCCTCAGTTGTTCTGGGCATAACAATTTTTTCAATTTCAGGTAAAATATCCTCCATTGTTTCCAGATACAATCTATCCTTAGTTACACTTTTTGCCTTTTTATATTCTTTAAGTCTTGCTAAAAACCTGTGAGCATTACCTTCCGCTTCCTTTATTCTCTGGACAGCATAAGCCTCAGCTTCTCTTATTGTCTTTTCTGCCTCACCTTTAGCTTTGGGAATTTGTTCATTGTATTTTCCAAGAGCTTCATTGATTAATCTTTCCCTGGCTTCTTTAGCACTTGCCACTGCTTCAAAGGCTTTCTTCACCTCACCCGGTGCGTGAACATCTTGCAATTTTACTGTAACTATGTCAATTCCACTTTTATATAGGTCTAAAATCTGCTGAAGTTTTTCCTCTGTTTTATCCTGAATTTCCTCTTTTCCAATAGTTAGAGCCTCATCAATGCCTCTGTCTCCGATAATCTGTCTCATTGATGCCTCTGCTGCATCCTTTATTGTCTTTTTAACATTCCTAACATTAAAAAGGTAATCTCTGGCATCTTTTATCCTGTATTGAACAATAAACCACAGCTCTACTATGTTCATATCCCCTGTTAACATTAAAGATTCCTCTTCAACAGGCTTATATACTGCTGGTGGCCCCTCTCTTATAGTTCTGTATCCAATTTCTATTTTTTCTATCTTAGTTATCTTTGGTTTATCTACCCTCTCTACTGGCCAGGGTATATGATAGTATATCCCGGGGCCAACTGAAAGACGATATTTCCCCCAACGTCTTATAACTCCTTCTTCATTGGGATGAACAATATATACCCCAGTTAAAACCCAAATTGCTATAATTAACACAACTATTACTAAAGCAATTCTTTTTGCCTTCAATATTTCCTCCTTAAATTAGTTGTTAGTTCTTGGTTCTTAGTGACTTAGGAACTAAGAACTTTAAAAATGTCATTTCCAAGACACAGGTGGAGAACTTTAATAGTTTGTGAGAGTTACTTTATAATCCCGTAGGTAGTAAATATTCTAAGAACTTCTCTGGGTAGCTCATTTAATTTGTCTCTCTTTATAATTATATAATTGTCCACAAGTGATTTTGCATATCTTTCATGCTCTGAGCCGATAACGAAGAGGAAAGGGAGAATGTCATCCTCCTGCAGTTTTTTAAGAGAATACCTTACCGCCCGGGGATTGTCCGGTTCTCCATCAGTTATTATGGACAAACCTTTTGGTCTTCCTTCAACTTCTCTTAAATTTTTGGAGATATACTCAATTGCATTTACCATCAAGGTCCCCCCATAAGGACTTAGAGACATTATCCTACCTCTGGTTTCCTCAGTATACTTTTCATTAAAATTCTTTATTAGATAAACTGTATCTTTGTATTCTGTTAGTTGTTCTAAAACTGTCCCCCCCGAGTGAAAAGCAAAGATGCCAAAAGGATAGTTAGAATAGTTTAAAGCTTCTCCCTGAATAAGTAGAGCATCCTTAATGCAATCAATTATTCTATAACCAAACCCAAATGCTGTAGAGGCACTTATATCTGCCAGAGCTGCCCAGGCTGCTTTTCTTTTAATCCTTGCTCTTTTTCTAAACATCTTTCTATTTGATCTAATTCCAGTCGCCTCATATTCTAACTCTGCCTGAACATACTCTCGGATGTTAATCTCCTCCCCTTCTCTTGCCGTCTTTTTTCCCCGATATCTTTGTTCCAACCTCTTAAAGTAGCTTTCAATAGCTCTTATCTCTCCACTGTATTTATTTATAATTTCTTGAGCACTATCAATATCTTCTTTCCTTGGATGGGGCACTCTCAAGTTTACTCCTGGACTTGGTTTGGGCACTATCCTAATAAAGGGGCCTCTGCTTCCAATATAACTGTATCTGTCTTTTTTAGAATTTTCCTCCTTTCTCTTTTTCTCTAAAGAATCCTTTTCTTTTTTAGTTTTTTCCTCACCCTTAATCTTTTCAATTTTTTCTTTGCTCTCTTTCCTTTTTCCCTCCTTTTCTCTGAACTCTTCTTTCTTATCTTCCTCAGAACCTTTTTCCTTCTTTAGCTCTTTAGATTCTTCTTTTTCACCAGACTCAGCTTTTGACTTTTCTCCAGTTAAATCCTGTTTACTTTTCTCTTTACCAGACTTAGCTTTTTGCCTCTGTTTACCTAAATCTTGCTTATTTTCCTCTCTTCCCTCTCCTGGTTTTATCTCACCTCGGTAGTTCTTAGGAACCCCTGGAGATAGTCTGTCATGGTCCCGGCCAGCGAAAGGGGGAAGTCTGGGGATAGGGGGAGTAATATCAAAATTTTCCTTAAATTTAGCGTATATTTTCTCAGTTGCCTCTAAGGAAGCATTGATATCTTTACCTTCCGCACTTTTTGCAATTCTAACGCAATCTTTTAAAAGTTCCCTGTGTTTAGGAGAGGGTTCATCAACAGTTTTGTCAAGTAAGGTCTTTTGCAGGAAAAGTTCTCTAAAAGCGTCCAGTTCCTTTCTTCTCTTCATTAAGTATTTTGGACTTGGTCTTTTAGAAAGATAAATAGGCTTTTCTTTTTGCTCTGAAAATTGTTTAAGTCCGGGAAGCTCTTCTCTGGCTTTGTGGTCTATCCTGTTATCTTCAACTACATTAAAGATCTCATGGGCAAGGGTAGGATTTTCCTTAAATTGACTTTGAAGAAAAAAATCCTCTAAGAATCTGTTTATTACCGTAGAATCGTACTCTTCCTTCCCACTTAATTCCCGGTGCAGCTTCATAAACTCTTTTATATGATCTGATTCATGTCTTACCGCACTTGCGATTAGCATTTGGTTATCAGTATCGTTGGAGGTAAGGTTAAATTGAGCAGGAATGTGTATTTTCTCACCGTCAGTAAAGATAAGTGGACCGGGGAGAAAGGGATTCTTTTTATCAAAAACAAAAGAATGCCTCTTGCTCGCTCCATTTCCTATCCTAAAATCCACAACTCTTTGAAGTTCATTTTCTATTTTTTTGCAATTAGCCATTTTACCCCTTTATTCTTTTATCAACCTTTTCCATTAATTTTTTGTAGAGGGTAGTATCATTTTCATAGGTTGATTTGGGATTAACCATATGCACCTGAATTAACTTTTTAATTGGCTGGTTACTTCCCTGAAGAGCTTGAGCAACCTCAACTGCCCCTCTTAGACCCATATCTTTCTTATAGCTTGTTAAGACTCCCCTCATATCAAAAATTAAATCAGTAATTAAGATGATAGTTTCCTCATCCAGTTTTGGTGCTCTCGATTTTAGTATGTTAATAGTTCCCTGTTTATCTGGATAACCTAACTTTATCTGAGCCCATCTTTCTAAAAAGGCATCGCTAAGCTCAATGGGGGTATATCTATTGTCTAAGTTGCCAGAGGAAATCATTTTAAAATTCTCTCCACCTTCAATAACCTCAAAACCATACTGAGACTGAACTGTTATTTTCTTATCATCCAGAACCCCGTGTAAACCGTACAGGACTCCAGGGTCTACCGGACCTATTTCCTCAAAGTAAAATATGCCATTATGAACCATAGCTAAAGTTAAAGCTCCCGGTGCCTTTATGGGTTTGGGATCAGCAGGAACCCAGGAACCTGTTATATCATCAATAGTTGTTTCTCTATTTCCTGTGGGAGACATATAAAAAGGAAGTCCCCTTATGTAAGCATACCACTTAACCATAGTGCTTTTTCCACATCCAGTAGGGCCGTTTAGCAAAACAGGCTTTCCCCTATCCATAAGTTCACAGAATATCTTCCATTCGCCATCCTGGTCTATGTACTCAACAGCCTTAGTTATTTTATTAACAGGATAGTTGGTTAGGATGAAGTTGCTGTACTTTCCCTCTCCCATTCCCTCTTCTATCTCAACTAACTGATTATCTTTAACTTCCTTATCTTTTAGCTCATCAACTAGTCTATCCAGAACTAACAGAGAGAGAAAATCGGTATAATCAAATCCCTCCTCCAGTTCTAATAGTCCTCTAACTTTTTTGTTCTTTTTAAAAAGGAAAAAATCTCCCACTACCATATTCCTTTTAATTTGGTATCCTTTAAAAAATCCGTTTTCGTTTAATTTTTCTCTTTTCCTTTTACTGAAACTGGTCTTATTTAACAGGATTATGTCATAATTATTTGAGGGAGTTTTAAGAACAATTGTTTTCTCATCTTTAAAAGAAAGGTGGGTGGTTTTATTTTGACTTATAGTTCTTATCTGGTAATCTTGTACAGGGTAATTTTTAGCAATCCACGCACCTAATTTACCTATCCTTTTGCTGTGCTCACCTTCAATTACACTTACATTATAATACACTGGAAGGTAAATCTCTTTATCTAAATGGGGAAAGTCTAACTTCATTACCCTTCCTGGGCCAACAGGTTTAATTAGAGCTCTTTGTCCTTTATTCTTTTTAAACTCTACTATATATCTTTTCATTTTTTGTGATTTTTGTCAGATTTTTCTTCCTCTTCCCAGACTTTCTCAAAGTCTGCCTCTTCCTTAGTTTCTGGTTCTTCTATCTTAATACGCCATACATCCAGCTCCTCCTCTTTTGGCTCCACCCCATTAATCATAAAGTTACAGAAGGAAAAGCAGTCCTGATATCTACCTCCATAACCAATAACAATTCCCTTCAAGTCCTCAGAACCTATAAAGGACAGTACAACTGGTTCCCACCTTTTAGCAAATCTTTTGCCTCGCAAATTTAACTGTCTATCCAGATAAGATTTCTGTCTTAAGTTTGTTGTTCTTTCAAATTCCTCCTCAAGTTTTCCCATCTTTTCCCCTTCCCTCCTAAATTGAGTTAGCAAACTTTCACTAAGAGAGGTGTATTTTTTAAAAAGGTGTCTTTCTGCAGGATAAGCACCAACAAGAAAAAAAGGAGAGGTGAATCTATTTAAATCAGTTAGCCATGGGAGAATAAACCCACCGATGATATCACCAAAAACAAAGTAAAATCCTCCTATTACTGCTGCCATTTTAAGGTCATGACAAATAGCTATAATTCCTATCCAACCAAGAATTTCAGTAAAAATGCCGTACTTTATACCTTGATTAATTGCCCATTTCTTTAACTTTTTTAACTTTTTATAAGCAGGATTAACCTTTACCTTGCCTCCAGGAAATCCCTTTTCAAATCCTTTGTCTAAGTAATGCACAAAATCCTCTTTTTTATTTCTAATGCTTATTTCAAAAAGATAACTAATTCTGTCAGTTAAGATCTTAAACTGCTGATAAGCTTTTTCGCTATCCGTACATTCAACTATTATAACACACTTACAGTTGTTATTTTCTCCATAAATTCTAGATTGAAGATCTTTACAAATTCTCACCTCGAAGAATTTACCATCCAGATAAACAGCTATTCCCTTACCCAATTCATCATTTAGTTGTTTTACATTCATTGTTTTTGCTATCCTGCCACCAAGGCACGAAGACACCAAGATTATACAATAATTCTGTTAATGCCATTAGAGATTTAAAATTTATATCATTCCTTTGTGCCTTGGTGACTTAGTGGCTGAACTGCTATAAATCTTCTTATAAACTCCTGTTCAAAAACTCTTTTTGCAATAGCTAAAGGTAGAAAGCGCAGGAGCTCCACGATACCAGGCTTTTCAGAAGTATATACCTGCAGCAGGGTTGAGATATCATTTTTTTTAGAAAAACAGTAAATCTTTCCTCTTACTTGCGAATCATTAAAAATATCACAGCAATTCAAACCTAATTCTTTTAATTGCAATCTTGTCTTTTCCTTTTCCTCGCTTAGGATAGTTTCCTCTCTTGATAACTGGTTAAAAGAGACATAAACTCCATCTATTCTCAAATCACCAGAGCGATTTAAATAAGCAATTTCTCCTCCTTTACTATCATATACTCTGATACAAATCTCGGAAGGATAAAATGTTTCCACATATCCAGCTATCCCATTAGGAGTTATCACTCGCACCTTTACTGGAAGTTTCTCCTTCCTCAATAGGAAATCATAGTTAATATAACCTATAAGCTCATCAACCCTATCTATTTTAAACAGATGAGTTTTGCCTCTTCCTGTTCTAACAATGTATCTGCTCATTTTAATAGGGTTTATTTTGTGCCTACCCTTTAGAGCCAGCTTTCTAAATGCAGCATTATTTATAAAATTCACTTAGGACAGTTGGAAAAGTGTATTGGTAAGCTATCACTCTTTCGTTTTTCTTTACAGGTGTGAAAATTGGTGCAGTAGGAAAAATTTACCTTATTTTTTTCTTCCTGGCAAGGGTAAGCTTACCAAGTAGATTTACAACTCTATTTTCCTATTTTAATT
>JAGHCO010000029.1 GCA_021160405.1 Candidatus Aerophobota bacterium | reverse complement strand
GTACGATGTACAGGGTCTAAGGGTAAATGCGGACTTCCAAATAGATTTAAGTGAATGGTGGCCCGACAAAGTTGAGGAGGGTACGTATTGGGTTCCTGCTGCAAAGTTAGGGACACCAAATACCACTAAAGAGGAACTGCTCCAATTAAAAGGACAGCCTGAAAAAGCAAAAAAGGAAATAGATAACTTGTTCGAGGCTCTAGCATTTATGCACCTGTGTCTCGGCCCCGCCGGAGGTAACATCAAAGTACAAGGGAAGGACGGAATAAGATGGGAGTTCCCAAAACCAGCGGAACTGGCAATAAGAGAGGGAAAAGTTAACTGTGCAAGTGCAGCAAACGTCATTTACTACCTTTTAGAGGATGATTATGATGAAGTCGGCTGTGTTTGGAGGCACTCCTCATTTGAGCCTGGAGTGCGTCCCGGAGGACATTGTACAAGCTATATTAAGGAGAATGGCGAGTATTATTTCTTTGACCCAGTTAGTCTTGCTGAAGCAAGGTCACATTATCCTGTCGAGGATGGGGATGGTACATGTTATCACTGTGACCAGTGCGATCGTATCGTTCAATCATCCCCAAGAAATTATGTGATATTCTGGAGCCAACTAAGTCGAAATGATGAGGCAATCTTCGCTATGTGGCCTGGCCCAGGCTTTGCACTAGGTAACAAAGGCAACAATCTTTATTATCCTAAAGTTTTCGATGATTCTAATCTAACGATCTGGAAAGACCCTGTAGATTCGGTAAAATTACTGAAAGCAAACTACGACCCCAGACCGCCAAGGAAATATTCGAAGTACGAGCCTTATAAAGACTACGGCGAAATAAAGGCGGCTAAGAAGGGAGAACCCCAAAGAGAAATCATGCCAAGTGATGACTAACAATTCTCAAAGAGAGAAAAATACCTCATGGATTAGACCGCCGAGCTATAAAGCAAAATAACCTACCTTAAAATAAAGGAAAACTGAAACTTGGCCAAATTTTTGGAAATTTTTTCGCTCTTTCCCTTGCCAGATCTCAATTTGAGCGAAAATTTTTTGTTTTAAATTACATTTGCCCTAAATATTTCATTTTTTGATACAGCTTCAAGTGATCCTGAAGTCCTTTAGTGGTTCTAAAACCATACCTGGGATTCTCCCAGGATCTAACCAGTTTAATAGAGTTCTCTGCATTGCCAGATCTTGGGACAGCAGGTTCTTTGAGATAGGTAAACATATACTCACACTTAGGAACACTCATAAATAGCCTGATGATCTTTTTAAAATGGCGATTTTTCTTGTGCCACTTTTCAAAATATAGCTCGTTCTTTTTTACGTAAGCCTCATCCTGTGATGAGCTATTATCAAATATATCTCTTATTCGATCCTTTAAAACAAGGATGTTTTCAAGAAGATCCTCTTTGCAGGATAAGATAATCTCATTCATTATCTTCTTGTTTTTCTCAGTGTATCTTTTGGGATGCTTTAAGAAAATCCTTCTATAGCGCCATGCTCTCTCTGCAAGCTCAGGAAATCCTGTGTATCTTAGATAGCGAGAATATTCTTTCATAGTACTGTCAAGATGTCTATTTATAGCCTCCCAAATGTGGAAGTAATCGTATTGAATCTTTGCCTCAGGGAAAACTTTATGTATAGCTGGTGGGAAAGATTTCCACATATCTACAATAAAACAGGTAACCTCTTCTATTCCCAAGCCCTTAAGGGTGATAAGATATTTTGCTACTTCTTCTTCACTTTGATTGGGAAGAGCATCAAGATAGAGAATATGTCCTTTTATCCTATCTGAAGTGATAAGATGTTTACGAGTAGACCTTTCAGGGCTAAGATCGTCAAGGCAAAGTACTTTTGAAGGTTTTAGCTTCTCTATAAGATCCTTGAAGTTTAGCTTATCAGCCTCTTTATGTTTCCAGCGGTCAAGAGTGCGTCTAGAGCTGGTAACGTTAAAGAACGGGTGAAGCATTTCTTTATCTTTTCTGCAGGAATGTTATCTAAAATGTTGCTGGCTATCGCCTCTTTGATAAGCCGATCAGTGGCTTTTTGATATTTACTGATGCCTTTTATAGGTAGAGGAAAAGAACTCCTTTTACAGTTTGGATTTAAACATTTAGCATAGACTATCTGAACTTTAAGTAGAATTGGTCCGTCTATATTAATTTCTTTAACAGTTTTCCAGTGTTCTTTTACTTTCTTAAAACGCTGTTTTGTTCTACAAAATGGACAAATACAGAATTTTGGAATTCGAGGCTTAACAATTTTAATCTTCGGTTTAACCGGATCTTTTGACATCTAGTAGTTTCCTCCTTTTGGAGGAAGTCTATCATTTATTTTCAAAAAGCGGAAATCGCAAAAGAAACTTACATTATTTTATATTCTGCCACAAACTTGAGCAAGACTCAAATAATTTATTAAAAAAGACAATAAAGATTTAAAAATTCTAGAAAATAAAACAATATTCAGTATCCACAAGCATGATGAGAAAACAATAATAAATGTTTATGGCGAATTTAAAAACGTTCTCGGTCAAACAGGAGCAAGCAAAGCACTTAGCTTAATAAATCCAG
>JAGHCO010000250.1 GCA_021160405.1 Candidatus Aerophobota bacterium | reverse complement strand
CTTCCTATTTGAAAAGACTTAGCACAGGATTCTAACTTCAGAAGAAAATCACCCATTTTTACACCAGCACGATAAGGAAGAACCTTTTCTTGTCCCACTGAGACAGTCCAAGAAAACTTATTCATTTTAATCTCCTAACCAAGTAGCGGTATCAAAATATCTCTTATTTATTTTTGCAGCCCAAAAGACGTTTACCACACCTCTCTAAATATTCTCACTAAATTTTCCCCCATTATTTTTCTGACATCTTCACCAGAATGACCTTTCTTCAAAAGGCCATAAGTAATATTGGGAAATTCCTCAGGTATTCTTATCCCTTCAGGATAAATTATAGGCCACTCAAACTGTACTGTTGAGGGTTCTTGATTTCTTCCCGCCCGAAGTTTCTGCAACATTTCTCGGGAACGATTTAAGAAAAAGTCGGATACATAATCTATGTTATCTAAGTAATCTTCTATAGTTGAATTTATTCCTTTGCTTAGAAAGAAGGGCCAAAATGTAATTCCAATTACACCACCTTTTGAAGCTAATAATTTAATTTGCTCATCTGTCTTATTCCTTGGATAATCAAAGAGAGTGCGAGAATTTGCATGAGGAATGGCTACAGGTTTTTCTGAGATCTCAATTGCCTCCATAGTGCTTTTCGGTCCTACATGAGATAGGTCTACAAGTATTCCAAGTTTATTCATTTCCTTTATTATTCGTATCCCAAATTTACTTAATCCTCCATCTACCCTTTCAAAGCGTCCATTACCGACCAGATTGCGCTCATTGTAGGTTAATTGGATAATTTTAACTCCCATTTCTTTGAATACCGATAAAAACTTAATATTCCCTTCTAATGGAGAAGTGTTCTGAAAACCCAAAATAATCCCCACTTTATTTAACTCCTTAGCCTTCTCTATGTCTTTAACATTAGTTACAGGAATGATCAAGTTTTTAAATTCTAAGAACATTTTTTTTCAAAAGAGAATGTTAGATATGGTATTCTTAAAATCTTCAATGGTTGATACGGTTGTATTAAACGCTGTTATTCCTCCTTTTTTTACCCTTTCTAATAACTCTTTATTAAAAATGCTGGCATTCAATCCATCGATAACAATACTATCAAAATGAAGTTTCTTCGCCTTCTCTAATAACTCAGATACCCATTCCTCCTAAAATTCCAATTATCTTTTCTCTCATAAAGTTTTCTTCATACTAATCAAGTTTATCTTCAAACAGTCCTCTAATTCGCACCTGGTCAGTATTTTCTTTTTCAAGATCAAATCTTTTATATCAATCCCTTTATCTTTGGGCTCTTTAATTAACTTACTTACTTGATTATAGCCCAATTTTTCACAGAGCATGGTGTAAAGACGGCGATGCTTGAATTAGCATATTTTCTACATACCTTTTCGTTGGCTTTAAGATATTTAATACATTTTTCACCAAAAACTTTTATGCCGTTCTTCAATATCTCGATAGATTCTAAAAGACAAAGTATCATCACCGGTTCCATAATATTTAACTCCAGTTCTCCTCGTTCTAGAGCCATAGAAACAGCTAAATCATTTCCGCAGACCTTGTAGGCTATTTGATTGATTACCTCTGGTATTACAGGATTAATTTTTCCAGGCATAATTGATGAACCAACCTGAACCGGGGGAATAATGATCTCTGATAGTCCAGTTTCTGGACCTGAGGAGAGTAATCGAAGGTCATTGCCAATTTTAGATAAGGCCAGGGCAATATTCTTCAGCCTCCCCGATACTGAAAGAAGAACATCACAGTTCTGAGTAGCGTCAAAGAGATTATTAGCAACTTGAAAATTTTCTTTGGTAATATTACTTAAATATTCCAAAGCATACTTTGCAAAATTCTCCTTGCAACCAATACCTGTTCCCACAGCCGTACCGCCAATATTTAATACCCGTATATAAGGAAGTTCCTTTTCAAGATCTGATGTAGTTCTCAAAATTAAGCACTTATAACCTGAGAACTCCTGCCCCAAAGTTATGGGGACAGCATCTTGAAGACAGGTTCTTCCTAATTTTATAATGGAGGAAAATTCTTTCTCCTTACTTTCAAGGATATGAGCTAAATTTTTAAGAACGTATGCTAATTCCTTTGTCTTACTAAATAAGGTTACTTGAATTGCTGAAGGATACACATCCTCCGTAGATTGGCTAAGGTTAACATGCTGGATAGGATGAACTTTCTTGTAGAACTCTTTCTTACCCCCCCCCAGTAATTCACCAGCTATATTGGCAATTACCTCGTTTGCATTCATATTAGTTGAGGTTCCCCCACCTCCTTGAAGCATATCAACCCGGGAATTGATCCCACAATTTATCGTTTATAATCCTATCACAAGCATCTTCTATAGCTCTATAAATCCTTTTACTTAACAAGCCTATTTTTAAATTTGCATACGCTGCTGCTTTTTTGATATAGATTAAGGCTTGTATCAACTCAGGAAAATCACTTAATTTATAATGGGGAATAGGAAAGTTTTCTAAAGCTTTCTTTGTATGAATTCCATAATAATATTTATCCGGGATGCTTTTTTCACCTAACATATCTTTTTCTATTCGCATGTTATTAAATTTCCTCTCAGTAAATTAATATACTCCGTTTGTCTTACTTAATCATTCTTAATCAAGTTTTTTATTAACTTTTTCCCCGTCTCTACTAATGCACTGAAACTTGAGGGATCAACTAGAGATGAATTTACTTCATATCCTCATTCGCGATAGGCCTGAGGGGTAGGTATTACCAGATATAGTCACTACACATAGAGACTGTTAATATTTTTTTCTTCGGATAAATTTTTCTTATTTCCTCGCTTGCTTCCAGGAAAATCTCGCTAGGGAAAAATACAGCATAGTAATTTCCAATTCTTAGTACTGACACAGAAGTGGGCAACTTCCCCTCTATTAGACTATAATAAATAGCCCTTTTTGCCTGAGCTCTTCTTATCGAACCGCCTCCTGTAACCTTCCTTCCTTGACGATGAGCTTCTTTAATTTCCTTTAAACCTTCTTGATAGTCTTTCTCCAATTTTTCTTTTGAAGGGAAATCAGACTTTAATTTCAAGAGTAATTTTTCTTTTAAGAATTTAAGCTGATAAACCTGGTTAAACTCTGCATTTTCTAAAGCTCTCTTTATTCCTTCAGCTAATATTTTCCCCATCCTATCTCTGCCATGCTTTCTATCCTTTATTCTTTCAGTACCCGTAACATACTTGCCAGGATTAAGATTTCCATGGGGACCGGTCATATAAATATATTCGTATTGGGGTATCTCTTTTCCTAAAAGGTGAAGAGCCCAGCTAGGAAAATCCCCAGTAACATAAGGTGCTTCATCTCCCCCTGTGCAGGTTGGATGACCATGATAATTTATCCAAATAATACTCTTCATCTTTTCCCTCTTTAAAACTATACATCTTACTTTCGGATCTATATGACCTTCTAGATACTTCTTTAAATTCTCTGGAGGGCGGCTGTATCTTATAATAATTTTGCCATCGGAGGTAATAATTCGTCGGTTGCTTTCAATTCCTTGAACCTCGCTTTCACCATAGCCAATTGATTCCAATTCCACAATATTTTCTAATGCTTCTTTGGCGGCTTTAGCATTCTGCTTTAAAAAATAATTATAATAATCTTCGCTAATGGCATGATAACCATCTTTATTAATAGCTGAAAAACACGTGCCATCTAACATTCGGCGCCTGGTGATTATGAATAGTATGAATTACTATCTGGAAATTTTCCATGTTAATAGATTTAGCAATGGCATTTCTTATGTCAGTTCTATCCTCCCTGGAAAGAGCTATTACCTCAGCAGAAATTAAAAAGATAACTTTACTTTTATCCTGTAGAGCTATCACCCGGGTATAGATATCATCAAATATCTCTTCTGCTTCATTGTCCACCCCTAAGGAGCAAGGTATACCCAAAGAAGGTGTTATTATCTTCTTACTAAAACCACATTTGATCATTTTTTTCTCTTTATTTATTATTTGGTAGTGTCAAAAATATTCTTTCTTATAGATACTGGTAGTCGCGAGGTTTGAGAGCCTTGCGTTCTTATGTATTAATCTTCTCTTACGCAATTTAAAAGTTGCGGTTACCCTCATTTCTTTAAGATAATTTTTCTCCCCCTATATAAACTCTCTTTTCATTTATTTACGCAACCTGAAGGTTGCGACTGCTATAAAATTTTTACATTACCCCTATTATTTATATGGATCAGCCGCATCACGCAAACCATCTCCTAAGAAATTAAAGGCTAAGACGGTGATGATGACAAAAACTACAGGAATCATAAGCCAGGGATGTAGAGCAACAGTTCTTACATTTTGTGCTTCTTTAAGGAGCACTCCCCAACTGGTTATAGGAGGACGAAGACCTAAGCCAAGAAAACTTAAAGAAGTTTCTCCTAAAATCATACCCGGTATAGATAGCGTCATAGAAACAATTATATAACTTAAAAAACCAGGAAGAAGGTGCCGGCCAATTATTCGTGTATCTTTACATCCAGCTATTTTAGCCGCCATGACAAAATCCTCTTCTCTTAAGGCTAAGAGTTTTCCTCTAACCACGCGAGCTAACCCTGTCCATCCAATAAAGGAGAGAATCACTGTAATTCCGAAGTAAACTCTTAGTGGTGGCCATTGAGGTGGTACAGCGGCACTTAAAGCTAGCCAGAGAGGAATAGTAGGGAAAGACCTTAAAATTTCTATAACTCGCTGAAGAATGGTATCTGTTACCCCACCAAGATATCCAGATATTCCCCCTAAGGTTAGTCCTATAACTAGGCTTAAGAAAACACCGACTAATCCTATAGATAAAGAAATACGTGCTCCATAGACAATTCTTGAAAACATATCTCTACCCATTCGATCTGTCCCTAAAAGAAAAATAACTCCCCCCTCTTTTACTCCAAAGAAATGAATATCCATTGGGAACAAATTCCACATTTTATATTTTTCTCCATGAGTAAAAAAATGGATAGGATATTTTTTTGTTTTATCTTCACTATAAATCTTTTGCAAGGTTTCCAAATCAATCCTTCTCTTAATCCCATAAACAAAGGGATGAATATGAAATCCTTTCTCATCGAAGAAATGAATACGTTGAGGTGGAGCATAAGTATATTTAATTTGACGTGTCTCAAGACCATAAGGAGCAACAAACTCACAAAAAATTCCTCCTAAATAAAGAATAACGAGCACTGCAATGCTACCCAGAGCAAGCTTATGTTTTTTAAATTTTCGCCACATAAGCTGCCACTGCGAGGCTATATAATATTCTTCCTCAAAAGAAGTAGTTTTTTTATCCAGAGTAGCTTTTTTCTTTAAAAGCTTCATGCTTATAGTCTCCTTTCGTAACGGATTCGGGGATCAAGCCAGGCTAATAAAATATCTGAGATTAAAGTTCCTATTACTGTTAAAGTGGCTAAAATTAAAATAAAACTTCCCGCTAAGTACATATCTTGACTCATCAAAGATCTTAAAAGTAGGGGTCCTGTAGTAGGTAAGCTGAGTACTATCGCGGTAATAGTTGCCCCAGAAATAATCTGGGGAAGAGTCCAACCTATGGTGCTAATTATAGGGTTAATAGCTATTCTTACAGGATACTTAAATAAAAGTTTTCTTTCGCCAACTCCTTTAGCTCGAGCAGTAATGACATATTGTTTTCGAAGCTCGTCTAATAAGGTACCGCGCATAATGCGGATGAGCCCACAGGTTCCCGCTGTTCCGATAACTATCACCGGAATCCACATATGATTTATCATATCTAAAATTTTAGCCCAGCTCCAGGAGGCTTCTATAAACTCTGGTGAGAAAAGGCCACCTACGCTAAGACCAAAATATTTATAAAAAAGAAACATTAGGACTAATGCTAAAAGAAAATTAGGAGTGGCTAAGCCGAGGAAACCAATAGAGGTAAAGAAATAGTCAGCTAATGAATATTGATGAGTAGCAGAATAAATTCCTATGGGAATAGCTACAATATAGGTAAAAATGAGACTAAAAAGAGAAATAATCACTGTTAATGATAACCTCTCCCAGATTAGCTCACCTACAGGTTTATTCCATTCAAAGGACTGGCCAAAGTCTCCTTGAAGGACTCCCTTTATCCACATAAAATACTGAACATAAATTGGTTTGTCCAATCCGTAGCGTTTTTTAAGCGAAGCTATCGTCGCTTTATCTACTGATTCTCCTGTCTCGGTTAATTGAGCTATATAAGAGGTTAGGTAATCTCCAGGGGGGAGTTGAATAAGAATAAAGCTAATAACAGAGATTACTAAAAGGGTAGGAATCATATAAAGAATTCGTCTGGCAATATAAGAAATCATTTTTAAATCCTCCTTAGATAATAAAATGAAATTCCTATTTTCTTTTAACTCATTTTATGTAGAGAACTCTGGGTATGTTATAATAGATAGTAGAATGTTTATAACATAGCTATTGCAACATCGGTTCTTTGCATTAACACCTCTAGTTTGGTAGAATAGCTTTGGGGTGAGAGAAGGCTGGAGCTCTGTGCCACCCCGTAAGGGACAAGGCTTTTTTCGTCTGCCCTCTCATCCCAACTCCCTTCAAGTAACGCTAATAGAACGATGCGGCGAACGCTTATACCCGGCAACGGCTTGAAGGGAAAAATATCGTATTCAGGAGATGTTGGATGAAGATACCAACGGACATCATGGCAGTGGGAATAGACCCTGCCAAACAAGTTCATCAGGCAGTAGCCATAGCCTATCCTGAGGTAATACTTCTCAATTGTTGGTTTGAAAATAGCTATGAGGCCATTTCCTCCCTTGACGAGAAAGCGATGAAGATAGCCAAAAAGAATGACTTAAAAGTTATTTATGGTCTTGAGGACTCGGGTGTCTACGGAAGAACTATCAAAGAGATTCTTACTTCTCGGTATAGAGAGATAAGAGAGG
>JAGHCO010000173.1 GCA_021160405.1 Candidatus Aerophobota bacterium | reverse complement strand
GGAAAAGATGCACATGGTCGTTCATCACCTGTTACTCAATAATTTCAAAGTCGTATTCCTCAGCAATTTGAAGAAAGATCTTCTTGAGTTTTTCTTTTATTTCCTCGGTTAGCACTTTTTTTCCTATACTTTGGTATCCAAACAAAATGATACTTGAGCTCATATACAGCATGATCTTATCTTTTTAACTCGCTCATACCCCATTATATAACTAAGGGGTAGGTCTTGTCCAGCTCGCTAACGCTCGCTGGACGCCGCCTTCCTCCCCACCTACAAGAGGTGGGGCATCCAGCGGCAATTTTCCGTGAAATGCTCAAGCCGCCTTTCTTCCTTGTGTGAGTTTACTAGCTTCCTCAAGTGTAAGGGGATTGCCTATGGCTGTTGAAGCATGAGTTAAATGCTTTTCTCCTTAAAAAATTTCCCATTTAAGCACAAGATAGGCGCTAAGGATTAGCTCCCTCAATAGATGTTGTTTCAACCAAAACCATTTACAATATTATGCATATAACTAAGTTTTAGCTTAAATATTTTCTTTCTCTATTACTTTAACCTAATTTTTATTTGGCTTAGAAATTATTTCTACCAGATCTGCAAAGCTTTTTAAATTAGCTTTTTCAGAGTCAAAAATTTGCTGTGGAACTTTTAAATATGTCCATTTTGATTTTGTTATTTCGGAGACATCTTTGCACCATTTCTTTATAGCATCTTCCTTTCTTTTTACTTCTTCATATTCTCTTCCTTTTGTTTCTATAATCCAGAAAACTTCCTTACTCTCTTTCTTTTGTACTGCTATAAAATCAGGATAATAAAATCTTATTGCCCCTTTAGATGAAAGGTAATCAACCTTGAAAATATTCGCAAGAGCAGAAAATCTTTCAATATCAGAACACTTATCAAGGAACTGGGCAAATTCTGCTTCAAAATTATTGTAAACAGCTACAAAATTAAATACAGTTTTCTTACACCTGAGATGCTTTCTTCTCCATTTAAAAGGCTCAACTTTGGATAGTTTTATAGGTTCTGATTTAAGACATATTTCTTTTGTTCGGGCGGTTGCTGTACCTATTTCTTTAGAAAGTAAATCAATTATAGCTTCTTGTATTTTTATATCATTGAGATGTTTTCTCAATTTTTCATCTTCTATGTCCAGTTTTATCTCAAAACATTTTTCCAGAATATACTTTTCTACAATTGAATAGAGTTCGCTAAAGCATGCAGTAAGTCTTGCTCTTTTCTCCACTTCTCTGGTGATATATGAAAGTAGCTCGTGTCCCTGTGGAAGAATTTTTACATCCACAGGGAACCTAGAAACCTCTGTGCCTGTAGGCATAAATTCTACTCTAAGAAGTATTTTTCTTTCTTCTTCAAGTTTATCTGAATTAAAAAGAGAAGGAATATTGTTTATGTTAATAGAACTCAAAATTTTATAATTCCTTGTATATCTGAGGGAAGTTTTGGGTATTTCAATGTCATACTGCAATCGTGATTTTTCAGGAGCGATGGTAACTGGTAATGGTGGCGGAGTTTTTACTGTGTTTATCCCTACCCCTTCTTTTTCAAGTTCTCTTACAAACTCCTCAAATGCTTCTGTTCCCATAACCTCCAAGGTTTGAGTGTGATCAGGGCTTATTTCTTTCATAAGTCTAAGCCCTCTCCCCACAGCCTGTTCAGGTAAAATCTGTGCCTTTGAGGTGAACGGTCTTAATCCCAGAATTATGGTAACATTCTGAACATCCCAGCCTTCCCTTAGCATAAGATTGCTCACAATTATCTTTACTTTATTTTCTGGAGAATCTATCTCACGTGCTAATTTCCGCAACCTTGGTAGGTCCTTATCTGAAATTTTTATTTCTGTCTCTTTCTCGGCCGACTCTCTACTTTTAACATGAATTACTAAAACCTCTTCCTCTGGATTTTTTAATCCAAGTTTAGATTTTTGTTTCCTTATGAAAGATGCGATTTTATCTGCATAATCATTCTTCTCTGCCATAATGAATAATACAGGCTTTTTGCCAACTTCTTTATAAACTTTGAAATGCTGTTTCCACCTTTCAATAGCAGCAACTATCCAATCTCCATATTTCTGAACTACATTTTCCTTATTTATCTTTTCAGGGTCTTTTCTATTAACCCTGTGAACTATAAGTGGTGCCTTTACAATTCTGTCCTCTACTGCCTGGGCAAGTGGGTAATCAACGATTATCCATGGGTAGTATGTTCCTGTCTGAGTTTTAGGTGTTGCTGAGAAATCAAGCCAGAGGTTTAATCCATCAGGCAGTGAATTGTGAATCTCTATTATAGTTTCATACCATTTTAGTTCTTCCCTGTGAACATGATGTGCCTCATCATTCATTATGATGAGATTATCAAGCAGCTTAATCCTGTCCAGTAAAGTTTCTGGTGGTTTTGTGAGATCTTTTTGTGGTTTCCTGCCAAGTATCTCATCAATGATTGTATTTAGAGTATATTCTTTACTTCTTGAGGAATAAAGTTGTTGAATATTGTTCACAATTAAGTTTCCAGAAGGATTAAGAGGAGATTCATCGCCACGCAGAGAGACTTTAAGATTCCATAAACCTCGCCAGGGTTCCGGAATAAATGGGAATTTATAAAATATTTTGTTGCTTTCGAAATCCTTTGCCAATCTTTCATAAACTATTACATTTGGTGCAATGATAAGAAAGTTGTCAGCATATCTTAGGTTTTTTTCTCTTATTCTGTTAAAATAAGACCAGACAATTATAAGAGCCATTACGAAAGTTTTACCTGAACCTGTTGCCATTTTGAATGCGTAACGAAGAAGTCTTTTCTCAGGTAAATCTTGCTCTCCCTCCTGTTCAAGTTCGGGGAAATAGCGAATAAGTTTTCTTTTGCCTTCTGTGGTTTCTGTTACTTCTACTGCATTTGTAAAAAGGTCCTTTCTGAAATTTTCGGCATAGGTTTTTATAACTGGTTCAATATCATCGAATTTTTTCACTTCAAAAAGATAAATTAGGGTTTCAATAGCCTCTCTTTGACAAAACCAGAACTTAAAAAGGTTCCCGTCAACAATGTGGTCACTTTCAAACCAATAATATAGAAGTTCTCTTGTGGTATCGGTAACTCCGGGATAATCGCTGTCACGCCAGGTATCAACCTCCTTCCTTAGGTTATTTACAAGAAGCATCTTACTCGGACGCCTTCCTTCGACTACTTTATAGGAGTTTTCACCATCTTTTACAAGATGTGAGACAGGTTTTTGACTTGGGTCCCTATCTTCTATGTAGGGGAGAGTTCTGTCATATTGAACCCAAGTTTTAGGTTCTTTTTTCATCATTTCACCTCCACTTCATATACCTGCGAGGTGTCTATTCCAAATATGTCAATTACTTTGACAAAGATTTTATATTTACCTTTGTTTTCATAAGTGTGATCAGCCTTTAAGATAAGGGTTCTCTCTTTTTTAGTTCTGTAAGAAGTCCAGCCGTTATTAAATGTGTCGTTCCTGAAGTCAAAGTCAATTGCCCAGTAGTCAATCCAGTCAGTCCATTTTTTTATCTTCTCTTTAACATCATCAGGTATTAAATCAGTGTGTGGAATAACAAAATCCTTGAGTTCAACCGATACTCTTTTACCTTGAACTTTTATATCCGCCTTAAGATAAGCAAGTTCAAAAAATCTTATATCTCCTTTTTCAACTGCCTGCTTATCAAGAACTTCCATAGGAATTGTCCTTAGTTTGAGTTTGATTTTCTTCTGTTTGGCAATCTCCTGTATGGCATCGTTCAAGCCCATCTCCCATTCCCAGCCAAGGATATGAAGTTCACTATTTGCAAGTTTCTCACATTCTTCCATAGCATCAACAACTTCCTGAACGGTAACAGGAGAATCAACAGCACCTATATAGATGAGTGCATTACCTTTTTTACCGTGGATATGAGTAAAACCTGTTACAGGTTCTGCTCCATAAAGTTTTAAAATAAATGCAAGATATTCATAAAGAGCCTGTTTTTCATCCTTGTTTGTAAAAGTTTTTATCTGCCAGAATTGTCTTTCGTATTTTCCAAGGTTTAAGATTTCAAAAG
>JAGHCO010000175.1 GCA_021160405.1 Candidatus Aerophobota bacterium | reverse complement strand
TCCACCCATTAAATTCGGTAGAGCGAGAGGAAGAGAAATTTTAAGGAAGACCTGGATGTAAGAGCAGCCTTCTAATTTTGCTGCTTCTTCACACTCAATAGGTATGTTTTCAAATGGAGGTACTGATAACCACATAATAGTTGATATAGAAATTATAAGATAAGTAATAATCAACGCTATATGAGTGTCATACAAACCAAGCTCTAACCATAAAGTAATAAATGGGATGGCAATGGCAACTGGAGGAAGAAACCGCAAGGACAAAGCAAAGAATTGCAAATGAGGTTTTAGTTTTTGTGTATTTTTGGCAATAGCATAAGCTGCTGGAACTCCAAAAAGGATTCCCAAAATAAGGGCACTTACGCTAATAATAACGCTATTTATAAGGCCATTTCGGATGTCTTCTCTTACAAAAATGGCTTTGTAGTTAGATAATGTGGGTTTAAAGACTATCTTTGGAACTGGGGTAACAAGATCACGGAGTTCCTTGAATGATCCTAATAATGTCCAAACAATAGGAAAAATTACAATAAATACAATAAAGCACATTATCATGTACATAAATATTTTTTTCATTTTGAAGTCCACCCTTGAGATAGATTCCAAATAATGGTAAATGATATTATAGTTCCAACTAGCATTAATACTGCCATGCCGGATGCATATGAGATCCTACCCTCAAGCCCGATACCAGTTGTATATGCGTATAAATCTAATGTCTCTGTAGATATGCCTGGTCCTCCTTTAGTCATGATGTAAATTAAGTCAAAAGAGCGGAGTGATTCTACCATTTTTACAAAAGTTAGACTAAGTAATGAAGGGAGAATACAGGGAAAGGCAATATATCTATGGACCTGCCAGTTACTTGCGCCATCAATTCTTGCAGCTTCTAAAGGCTCTCGTGGTAAAGATTCTAGAATTCCCAAAATAATAACTGAAAAAAGTGTAGCCCATTGCCATGTGTCAACTACAGCCACGGAAAGAAGTGCCGTTTGAGGATCAGAAAGCAGAGCAACCGGTCTTATGTGAATTAGGCCGAGTATAAAATTAATGGGCCCCACAATTGGTGAATATATATATCTCCAGATGTAGGCAGCAGATACCCGAGGTACAATAGCTGGTAAAATTAGAAGGGTTTGCATAAGTTTTTTTGCTCTAGGTGGGACATATTCAAAAAGGAAAAATGATAGACAAATTGCTATGGCCATAGTACATGACACAGTTATTAATTCCCAACTTGCTGATACCTTAATAGAATTGATAAACCGACGATCTGAAAATAACTTTTTATAATTATCGAAGCCAATGTAAGAGTAACTCTCGTACCTTAATTCTCTGTTTTGAAAACTCATCGTAACTGCCCTAATGGTAGGAACCACAGATATTGTAACTAATACAAGAATGGCGGGTAATATAAAAAGGATCGCTGATCGTTTGTCAGTCATTCTTTACCTCATATAAAATTCACCAAAAAGTCTTATTAAAGAAGGACGTTTTCTCCTTATTATAATACTCCAATCTTCCATGTTACCTAAAAAATAAGTATTAAGAACTCTATCAAGGGGAATGCAGACCTTGATTAACATTATCACCAAATATTGTGATTCAGCAACCAAGGTCCTGCATTCCCATAGCTTACCCCACAACACTAATTCAGAGCACCTCCATATTGAAAAAACTCCAGTTTACTCACTTATTCTCTTCTTCTAGCTAGTACCTCTTTTGCATATTCATTCGCCTCATTAAGAGCTTCCCGAATGTCTGTCCTTACCCCAGTAAATAGTTCTTCTAATATTACTCCGAGTCGATCTCCAATTTCAGGCCATTCTGGTATTGGCCAGATCGGTAATTCGGTAAACGGATCCATTTCAACAATAGCTTGTCTTATCTCGGGCTTAACCTTTTCCTTAAATAATGGATGTTCTAAAGTACTTTTTCTAGCATAAGAATTAAAATAACCTTCCTCGAGTCGTTTCACTTCTTGATCTTTACTCGTCACCCATGCAATGAACAAGCCAGCAGCTTCTCTTAATTTTTCATTCTTACATCCAGCTGCCGATATCCCAAGACCATGTGCATATCCTGCTGAGATTAGTGGACGTGGAGGTGGGGCATATCCAACTTTACCAACAACGGCAGATTTTTCAGGATCTTCCATCCAATCTGCAAACATATTCGTCTCTATTATGAAAGCTACTTTGCCTGCTCTGAAAGCCTCTATATTATCACTCCAATCCGAAGTAGTAATACCTGGCGGGCCGTATTTCATCAGTTCTATATATTTCTTAGTTGCTCGTACTGCTGCCCCAGAATTGATCGCGGGTTCTCCATTTTCATCAACCCAATTTCCACCAAACCCCCTAAAGAAAGGTGCCCATCTCCAAACGTTCATTCCTGATCCTCTTTTACCGCGGGCTACCCAACCATAGATCTCTGGAGGATTGTGTATCTTCTTAATGGCGATTTCTAACTCTTCTAACGTTTTGGGTACAGCTATACCTTTCTCCTGAAGGATGTCCTTCCTATACATAAAAAAGTCGCCTCCACCTGTCGTAGGTGCAAAGTAGGGTACACCTTTATAACTTCCAATATCTGCAAAGGAATCAAAGAAATCGTGAAAATCGTACTCGTCAGGGTAATAATCAAGCAATGGAAGTACCCACCCTGCGGCGGCAAATTCTGCAACGTTTGCTTCGTCTAGATAATAAACTTGATAGCTTCCAGCCCGTGTGGAAGCATCTAATCTGGACTTTGCCCGCCTATCTTGTTCACCAAAATTAATAATCTCCACCTTCATTCCAGTTTTAGCCTCAAACTCAGGCAAATATTTTTCTGCAACTACCATTTCGTTGTGAGGTTGTGATAACACCCTAATGATTACACCCTCATACTGTTTGCCCTGACTCCCAGTAGTAAAGGCAATTATCAACACCAACAAAAACTCAATAACCAGAAAAATTCTATTTGTTTTCATTATCCTATTACCTCCTTTGTGTTATTATGAATATATTTGATGGTTACTTTATCTATCCTTCACCCCAACATCACATACTCTTTGAGTAGGTAAGACTCTCTGACCTCCTTGCGGGTCCACACCTTTGGGTACACACTTATACTGGACAGTCACCTACTTCCTTGTGTCTTATCAGCTACGGTAAATAGGATACTGCGCTTAGAACGCTCCCTACAAGAAGAGCTTGCAACTGATGAGAAAAAATCTTAAGGAAAGATTTTGCAAAAAAGTCTCGCAAAGTACGCATTCGTAGGAGTGGATACCCACAAGGAGAATTATACCGCCTGAACTACCAACTATTAACACGAGATCCTGGGTACCTGTAGAGTGGAAAATGATCCTGCGTTATTTGGAAATCTTCTGGATAAGGTAACAAAAACTGCCCCAAAAGAACTTACTCCTGTTTTTGGTCTGAAGGACACAGAGGGCTTAGGAGAACCTTCAGCTAAGTTTCTTCTAAAATCCAAGCATATAGCAAAAGAGAGCAATCCAGCTAAGGTTGACCATGAAAGGGAAAGATCTTGTCATCCAGATAAATCTGATCCTCAGGATGCTTTTCGTATCTCCAAAGCACTGGCAGATGAGTTCTTTTCTTTACCAAGCGCAAGAGAAAATAGTAGATGACGCTGGACACAAATGCATACCTTACCCGGAGTAGATTTTGTTACAGAAGCAAGGATCATCAGTATCATTGAAGATGAAAGCTGTTTCTCCTCAGCAGCTAAGATATTAAGATAGATAAGGTTCTGCGGTATTGCCTCTCGTGAGAAATCATATGGAGAAAGAAAAAGACACAAGAAATTTAACAGAGGTCAGCGCCAGCAAAGCTTGTCAATTCGCTATATCTCAGATTGGAGTAAATAAAAAAGGAAACCAAAACATCCATAGCAAGAGTTCATTATCCTAAGAAGCTTACCAAGGGAAAAATCAAAAAGCTGGCGATAACTTGTCTTAAAAGGAGACTCTGTGAGATTATCTATGCCTATGATGAGAGATAATCAGAGTATGTGATGCCACAACCTAAAGAGTATTCAGTCCTTTTAACAGCAGATTCTGCTGTTGACTGATCTTTGAGAAAGAACTACGAAACACAGATGATAAAGACACTTTCTTCTTGAGAAAGTGATTCTATGCTCTTGCTGAGAAGAAATCATATTTGAGAATGTTCTGAAAAACTCTTTTTGAGTAAGAAAGAACTTTTTGCTTCAAATTGACATTCTCTCCCTACCTACCCTTTAAATAGTCCTGTCATCTCTTTTTTTATAAGAAACTAACCAAAAAAACTTAATCCATGAAATGTCCACCATCAACATTAATGATCTGTCCTGTAATAAAACTAGCGTCATCAGAAGCTAAGAATGTAACCACAGCAGCCACATCTTCTGGAGTTCCCAGACGACGAACAGGCAACGCCTCACTTGCCTCTTTCCTCTTTTTCTCATCCCAATATTTCATCATGGGAGTATCAATAGCATGAGGAGCTACTGCATTGACGTTAATTCCAAAAGGACCAAGTTGTCGAGCAAGAGATTTTGTAAGAGTAGCTATGGCACCCTTAGAGGCTCCATAGCAAGGAGCTGTTGTATTGTCACCCCGTTTTGCAGTAATAGAGGAAACATTAACAATCTTTCCATACCTTTGTTTTTTCATAATTGGGGTAACTGCACGACAACAATAAAAAGTGCCTTTGAAGTTTACTGTTAATATTCTATCCAGAGTTTCATTGTCTATTTCCTCAATTGAACCTCTGGCTGTAATACC
>JAGHCO010000074.1 GCA_021160405.1 Candidatus Aerophobota bacterium | reverse complement strand
TTCTTTTTATTCAAAGATTGAATGCCTATTTCAGGATATATTTTGGGTTCAGTGTTGTTAAGAATTTTGTTTGCCAAATCTTCTATAGTGCCTTTCCCAATAGTTACACCGCAAACTTCCTTTTTCTCTTTTTGCCTTTTCTAAAAGGATTTTCTTTTCTCTTAAAGGCTCTAACTCTTTCTGGGCAACAAGATTGGCATTCTTTAAGGTTTCCTTAAGTTGACCTCTATCCTGACTTAATTCCTTTATCTTATCAATAATTGCATTCTCAAACTCTCTTGCATTTAAAGGTTTGGATGGACAGACTTTTTTATCTCTATGCATTACCCTTGTGCATTTGTAATAAAAATATTTCTGACCATTCTTGATAGAATAATGGGAACTCATAACAGAGCCACAATAACCACACTTTACAAGACCTCTTAAAAGAAGGTTGCATTTATTCTGACTGGGAGATGTGAAAGTCTTTTTTATTTTCTCCTAAAATTTCCTGAACCTTATCAAATATTTCCTTCTCTATGATGACTGGATGAAGGGCTTTTTGAGAAAGCTTGACTTTTACTCAATTTTACTATATATTAATAGACGATGCTATACTGTTATATATGGTGCGTGATCATTACAGGAGGTGATAAACCATGGAAAAACTTATGACCTTATCCCAATTAGCGGAATATCTGCAGTTAGGCAAATCGACGGTTTATAAAATGGTTCAAAAAGGCGAGATACCGGGAATTAAGATAGCCAACCAATGGAGATTTAAAAAATCCGAAATAGACAAATGGTTACAAGCCCAACAGGGAAAAAGGAAAGTTAGTGGTAATCAGGAGGTAAAAGAATGAAAAAGACTGAACACATAGATGAAATTGAGTATTCTTATGATGAGTTAGAATTATTAATTAACTTTATTCTATCTCACAAAAAAGAATATATACAGCAGTTTTTAAAGGAACGAGGATTACATTATTCTTATACTAAAGCGCTTTTAAAAGATAAGATTTATGAAGGAATAGAGAAAGAAAATTTTACTAAAGATGAATTAATTGAGTTATTAGATTCTATAGAAGAATACGGCAACCAACATATATATCTTTTTAGAGTAGCTGACAATTACACAAAGCAATTGCGAAATAAATCACTAATAATTAAAAAGTTAAGAAAAGAAGGTTTAGAGGAAGTTTTTAATAATAGCAAACCCCTTTTACTCCCAGATGAACCAACTATTTGTTCAATAGTTCATAATTCAAATATATTCAAAATTAAATGGGTTGAGGAAAGAACACGGAAAGAGCTTATCGATGAGAAGATTGAGGGTGATAAACTTATAAAAACTTATCAGATCCATTTAAAAAGAGGAATTACTACATTCAGGGTAAATTTAATCACTGGAGATGCTGAACTTATGATACAAAGATTACCCAGCGGATCCAATTACATAAAAGCCAAAGAGGAATATCTGAAATATTTAAGCAAGATTTTCAATGTAGATACTTTATCGATAGTAAATCTTAGATCAGCCATTACAAGAATTGAAAATTCAGATGAAGTTGAAAGACGCCAAACTAATTTTGAAACAATTTCGGGGGGCAAAGCAAGTTTTAAGAGCAGAAGGCGGGGCACAGACTATATTAATGATCCTTATTTAAAAAAAGCCAGAGAAGCTATGGGGTCAAACGTATCTGCTGAACTGGGTAATTTTTATTGGCTTCCTAATGATGTACTTAAGAGAAAAATACATACCCATATTTATGCAAGTGACAATAGAGTAGGAATTTTCGAAGAATGTACGCAACAGGAGGTAGAGTATGTTTTATCAAGAATCCGAAACTTTGCTAGCTAAATATCCACAATATAAAGATTATATCTCTACTTTGGATAAATTTCTGGGAAATCTATCCTCTAGTGAGGGAAGTCAATTGAATATTGAAGTAGTATCCGACATTGTTTCGGTGCCTATTCATGTAGTTGAATTTATTTTTGATGAATATGTTAAATTGGGACTCTTAAAAAAGAAAAATTTTTTAAAATGTCCAGTGCAAGGCGATCTTGTAGTGGAAATAGAAGAAAAAGACAATTTTCCTATCAAAACCTTCTGTGATATTTGTGGCGAGGAGCATTCATTTAATTCCGAAGATGTTGTGGTAAGATACTGTTTGGTTAGGTTCAAGAAAATGGAAGATAAAAAGGAAATAAATGATGCGTTGAAATACATCCCTCAATCAGGGACCCCTATTTCTAATAACGAAATTGAAAATATCAGAAATAGTATGCCTATTCTTATGTATTTAAGTTCAAAGACCAGCGTCTCAAAAAATGCTCTGTTATCTGGGAAAAGATTTATAATTGTATTACATTTTCTTAAAGACTTAATTCCTTTTATGGAGTCCTGCGAAAACCTTGGATTGTCTCCTTCGGAAACCCTTATGTTTTACAAAAAATATTTATATCCACATAAAGATCAGTTAATCACTTATTTTAAAGAAAAAGGTTATATTATAGAACCAATTGAAAGTATGGATGAAGCTTTATCAGTGTTTCAAGAAAAATCAATTGACTCTCCCAAGGAAATAATCGTAATTGAGGATGGCGGATATATAGTACCTAAACTTCATGGTGATTTTAAGGAGTTATTAAAGTTAACTATTGGAGCGATTGAACAAACTACTAAGGGGATTAGAGAAGATGAAAGGGTTAAAAATTTGAATTTTCCCGTAATCAGTGTAGCCCAAGCAGAATTAAAAAATAGATATGAACCACCTCATGTAGCAAGAGCAGTGATCCATAATATACAAACTCTCTTATCTGAAAAGAGCTTTAGTGGTAAGAAGGCGTTGGTTATAGGTTATGGTGCAATTGGAAGAGAAATAGCAAGACAATTACGTGATATCCTTAAAATGATCGTTACTGTATATGATATAAATCCTAACGCACTTTTAGAAGCGAAGAACGAGGGTTTCATTACTGAATCTATATTGACCAATGCTGTAAAAGGTAAGTTTTTAATTATAGGAGCAACAGGGCAAACTTCTATTGGGAGAGCAGAGTTATTAAACATGGAGCACAATACATATTTGGTAAGTGCTTCTTCAGATCAAAGAGAAATAGGTCTAATTGAACTTGAATCTCTTGCTCAGGATAAAAAGGATATTAAAATGAATGATAAAAAAATAGGGACAAAATATATCATTAGAGGAACAGATAAGGTTATTAACCTCCTTGCTGATGGTTTCCCTATTAATTTCTGGGCAAGTAATAGTATACCAAATGAGGTAAGTGACCTGATCATGAGTTTGATTTTTGTTAGCTTGCTTTACTTAACTGAATATTACCGAGAATTAGACAATAAAATTGACTCAGATATTGTTAATCAATTAGCTAATGAATATGAAATCGCAAAAATATATTTAGAATACCAAGAGGATAAAAAATGAAATGCGCAATCTATACAAGAGTGTCAACTGATAACCAAGTAGAAAAAGACTACAACTCTCTTGAAACCCCAAAAAGAGAGTTTGATGGCTTATATTTAGGCTCATAAGTACGAAGAATAGGAGTTATATATTTATGAGGATGCTGGTTTTTCTGGGGCTGATTTGAATCGTCCTGAACTCCAAAGACTGATCAGGGACATTAGACAGGGAAAGATTGACATTGTACTTGTTTATAAGATTGACAGACTTACCAGAAATCAAAAGGATTTTTTATTTTCTCATAGAGCTTTTTGAAAAATACAATGTGACTTTTATCTCCACTACTCAAAGTTTTGATACTTCATCTGCTGCTGGCAAGTTAATGAAAAATATTATGTCTGGTTTTGCCCAGTTTGAAAGAGAAATGACTGTTGAAAGGATAAAGGGCAAGATGTTAGCAAGGGTAAGGAATGGGCTCTGGAATGGTGGTCTTTGAGAACAAAATTTGTGTGAGCCTTCAAAATGGCTCCCCGAAGATAGGGCTATGCGAAACTTCAAGGACGTTTTAAAAGTAGAGGTCATTAAAGGAAAAGGACATCCTCATTAAATTAAAGTCCTTACTTCCTGACCCCTCCCCACCCATCCCGCAGTCTCGGTGATCGGACTTCAGTCAGCCTTCGGCTGTCTTCCGCAACGCTCTTTATGTGCCTGCTTCCCTTATAGGCTTCCTCAAGCACTTGCCTTGAGGAGGCTTTTATTAAAAGACTTTGCGGGGAGGATAAACTAAATCTTTCTTTCCCTCTCCTTAAAAACAAAACTTGTCTTGCTTCCGCAAGACAAAGCCGACGATGGGCAAGTGCTTGAGGAAGCCTATAAGG
>JAGHCO010000187.1 GCA_021160405.1 Candidatus Aerophobota bacterium | reverse complement strand
GTTTTATACACAACAATTATAGGATATAATTAAAATTATTACTTTAATTATTTAACATACTTTAAGTTTATTAAAGTGAAACTTTGGATTTTAATTTTAATAGGAAAGTATGCCTCTCTTTATGAATTAAATGGTCAGATACACAAGATGGACAAGAAGAAAAATAGAGATATAGAAGAATGTGGAGGGTAAAAAAGGTAAATTGAGGGTAAGAGTGGTTTCATATTTTTTTCATAAAAATTTTGACTTACACTTTCAGCAATTCCCGGAGAGCTTTGGGATTTTTAGCTCTGTTCAAGGCACTGTCTGAACTAATTATGCCTCTTTTCACTAAATTCTTTAGAGATTGGTCCATTGTCCGCATTCCAAACTGAGAACCAGTTTGCATAACTGTATAAAGTTGATGAGTTTTGCCACCTCTAATTAAATTTCCTACAGCAGAGGTATTAATTAGTATTTCTACTGCTGGAACTCTCCCTAATTTATCTTCCCTAGGAATTAAACTCTGGGTAATAACCGCTATCAAAGAGGATGATAATTGCATTCTTATTTGATTTTGCTGATAAGGAGGGAAAACATCGATTATCCTATCTATTGCTCCCGGTGCATCAGGGGTATGAAGAGTAGCTAGAACCAAATGTCCTGTCTCAGCAGCAGTTATAGCTGTTGATATAGTTTCCAGATCTCTCATTTCTCCAATCAATATAACATCTGGATCTTGCCTTAAACAATATTTAAGAGAAGAGGCAAAAGAAAGGGTATCAGAACCAACTTCCCTTTGTTCTACAATACTTTTTTTGTGAGAGTGGAGATATTCAATAGGATCCTCTATGGTTATAATGTGCGCTGACCTTTTTTCATTAATTATGTTTACCATTGAAGCTAAAGTTGTTGATTTTCCACATCCTGTAGGGCCTGTTACTAAAATAAGACCCTTATCTTTAAGACATAACTTACCAATAATAGAAGGTAGGTTTAATTCAGTTAGAGAAGGAATGGTATCAGGAATAAGCCTAATAGCACAAGCTATAGAGCTACGCTGGTAATGAGCATTAATTCTAAATCTTCCCACTCCCGAGATACCATAAGAGAAATCAAAATCTCTTTTTTCCCCAAAATTCTCTCTTTGAGTTTCTGTCATTAAAGAATGAACAAGAGATTTTATTCTTCCAGGATTTAATTTTTCTCCATCGGCGAATTCGAGAGAGCCATTTATTCGAAACACAGGAGGAACACCAGTTACTAAATGCAAATCTGAGGCTCCCTTTTCTTTCATCTTTTTTAACAGGTCCTCTGTATTCATTTTGTTAGCTCCATCTGTTTGGTCTATCTCGTTCATTTTGTCATTCTATACGTTAATTACTATTCGTTTTCTCTTTTTACTCATCACACATTACATATTACACATTACTAATTACTCTTTCGCCTTCTACCTTTACCTTTTACCATACTATGCTGAATGAGAAGAAAAATACCGAGAGCCATTATTATATCTCCAATACTTAAGACTCTGGGCCTGGGATAAGGGGGAGGCAAAGGAATTATATCGGCTAAGAATTTTAACCTTGTTCCTTCATTTAATAAGCCATGCAACACATAGGTTTTACTTTTAAGAAGAGGAAGTACATCCTTCATTCCGGCTCTCTCCAAAGCATTAATTGAAACAGGCATTTGCCCTCCATTAGCAAGAATAACCAGAAAGTTAATTGATACTCCTATTCCAAAGATTATCATTTCTTTAATATGTCTGTTATACCAAATTGCTATCAGAAGCAAAATATAAGACCCAATATATAAATAATCCCCCCACTTTGAGAAAAAGACAAATCCTCTTTCTCCACCCCAGGCTAATGAAAACTGAATTAAAAAAGCTAATACTATTAATTCTATTCTTCTTAAAGGAAGGTCAGCTAATCCTCTCAGTTTTCCTCCCCTTAACAGAGCAACTATCAAGGATATAACTAATGCATCAATTAGCATCTCTCTCTATCACTCGAAGAAAAGCTTCAACTACTTTACCATCAAACTGTGTTCCTATATTCTTTTTAAGCTCAGCTACAGCTTCTTCCCTTGAATAGGCCTTGCGGTATGGTCTCCGAGAGGTCATAGCATCGTAGGCATCAACTACAGCAATAATCCTAGCTCCAAGGGGGATATCTTCTCCTCTTAACCCGTCGGGATATCCTTGACCATTGTATCTTTCATGATGATGATAAACTAATTTGGAAGCCTCTTTAAAAGAATCAATTTGAGTAACAATATCTGCTCCAATTCGGGAATGCTTTTGCATTCTCTTCCATTCCTCCTTAGTTAAATCTCCAGGTTTGGAGAGAATATAATCACTTACCCCAATTTTTCCGATATCATGCAGAATAGCAGCGTAACGCACTACCTGTGAATCATACATAGAAAATCCCATCTCCCTTGCTGTAGCCATAGCATACTCGGCCATTCTCTTTGAGTGTTTTTCAGTGTAAGGGTCCCTTGCCTCTACGGCGGAAGATAAAGCTTGAATAACACCAAGGTGCTCTCTTTGCATATCCGTATAAAGTTTATAGGCATAGTGAGCAATATAAAGGGGAAACATAATAAAAACAACAGACCACCAGCTTATCTGTTTATAAATTACAGCCATCAAAAACCCAAGAGGAGTTTGAGCTAAATAATTAGGAGTAAGCCATTTAAAATTATTTAGCCACATATCTATAAAAGAAGTTTTTTTCTCCAGAGAGAGAACTACACTTACTAAAAAAGAATTAGTTACAAAGTAAACTAAGGCAGACAATCCCAGAGGGATAATACTACCTGAGGAAAAACTAGTAATGAAAGTCCCTCCAACTTGTCGGTAAACTAACCAGGCTAAGGATATAGAGATAGTAAGTTGGCCACCGTCAAATAAAGCTTTGTACGCTCTTTCTTTTTTATCACCTTTAGATTTTAACTCAAGTAAACTACCACAAAAAGCTATCAAGCTACTAAATGCAGGACCATACATAAGAAGTGTAGCATAAACTATAGGAAAACCAAGGGTAACAAAACCGCCGTAAGGCAAGGGAGTACGGAATGATTCAGTAGCTAAAATTAAGATAGACCAAAAGAGAAATCCCTTTGCTATTTCCCAGCTAAAAGGCATGTTGAGAGTTAAATATGCTAAAAGAGATAATCCAAAACAAATAATAAAAATCGTATAAAGTTTTACCCTTTTCCTCACAGTGGTTTTAATGTTACCCTCCTTAAACTTACTTAGTCAGAATCTAACCCCATCTGATGTTAGCACCACCAGCTAATAAAAGACCAGCAATAGCAAATAGAACCTTAATTAACTTTGCCTTCACTTATCTCACCTCCTTAAAATTTCTTGTAACTTCTTATTCACTGTTAAAACAGTGTTTTTCTCTTATAATCTATATATTCACTCCCAAAGGTTTTAAC
>JAGHCO010000117.1 GCA_021160405.1 Candidatus Aerophobota bacterium | reverse complement strand
TTGAAAACCCTACAATTTTGATTGTTGTTGACAGGATAGAGTTGGAGCATCAGATTTATCAAAATTTTCAGGCTTATAGCTATCCAAACATTGTTAGAGCTGAAAGTAAAAATCATTTAAAGGAATTCTTAAAGCCAATTACAGGGGTCTTATCATTACAACTATTCACAAGTTTGAGGGAATGCCAAAGCACATAAACACGAGAGAGAACATTATTGTGCTGATAGATGAAGCTCACAGAAGTCAGGAAGGAGATCTTGGCAATTACATGAGAGGAGCTTTGCCAAACGCATTTTACCTTGGTTTTACCGGAACACCTATTGATAAAACAAAAGTTGGTAGAGGAACATTCATAGCATTTGGCTATCCTCCAGATGAGCCTTATCTCGACAAATACACAATAGATGAATCCATTGAGGAAGGGACCACTGTCCCACTATATTACACGCTTGCAAAGGCGGAGCTTCATGTAGATAAGGAGACACTTGAAGAAGAATTCTTTAAAGTTGTTGAGGAAGAAGGTGTTGCAAGCATTGAGGGGATAAATAAGGTGATAGAGAAAGCTGAAAAACTAAAGGCTGTGTTAAAAGCAAGGGATAGGATAGATAAGATAGCAAAGCACATAGCAGAGCATTATAGAAAATTTGTTGAACCGCTTGGGTTTAAGGCATTCATTGTTGCTGTTGATAGGGAAGGATGCGCGCTCTATAAAGAAGCGATAGACAAGTACTTGCCACCAGAATATTCAAGGGTTGTATATACTCCTGATTATAAAGATAGCGAGTTGCTTAAAAAGTATCATATTTCAGATGAGGAAGAAAAAAGGATAAGGAAAGATTTCAAATCGCCTGAAAAACTTCCAAAAATTCTTATTGTTACTGAAAAACTTCTTACAGGCTATGATGCTCCCATTCTTTATGTGATGTATCTTGATAAGCCATTGAAAGATCATACCCTACTTCAGGCAATAGCAAGGATAAACAGACCTTATGCTGAAAAAACATGTGGGTTGGTTATGGATTACATAGGAATCTTTGGGAATCTACAGAGAGCCTTGGCGTTCTATTCAAAAGTGGAGGCTGGTCTTATCGATTATGAAAAGCTTAAAGAGAGATTTAAAAAGCTAATGCAGAAATTTGATGAAATCTTAAAAGATATTGATTTAGAAGATGAGGAGAAGAGAATCCAGAATATAATTGATTTTTTCTTTGATGAAAGCAAAAGAAAAGAGTTCATAAAAATCTTCAAGCAGATTCAGGAAATATATGAGATTCTATCCCCAGATGAATTCTTGAGAGATTACATTGAGAGATATAAATTGTTGGTGCAAGTGTATGAGATAGTTTATCAGACCTATAATCCAGAAGCGGAAAGAAGAAAAATAAGGAGGGATATTCTCAAGAAGACCGAGGATTTGATAAAGAGAAATGTTGAACTTTCGCATATAGCAGATACCCTTCCACTTTATGAGATAAATAAGGATATAGCCAGCACCATTAAAGCGGATAAAGTCTCGCAGAGGGTAAAAATTGCAAGTCTTTATAAGAGCATAAAAATACATATTGAAGACAGAAAAAAGGATAGTCCTTATTTAGTTTCAATAGCTGAAAAGGTTGAAGAAATTATCTTGCAACTGAGAGAAAGACAAAGAAGTGTGGAATCTGCTTTGGAGGAATTGACAAAAATAGCAGGGGATATAGCAGAAGCAGGAGAGGAACAAAGTAAATCAGGGCTTAGCAAAGAGGAATTCAGTTATTTCTGGATATTGAGAAGACATGGAGTAAAAGATCCTGAGAATGTTTCTAAAAAGATTCGTGAGATAATTTCTAAAAGAAAACATTGGATCTTTGATGATAATGTAGAAAGAGAATTACGAAAAGAAATTTACAAAGTCTTGTTAGATTACAGCAATGATATTGTGAAATTAGTTAATGAGCTACTTGGAATTGATAAAATCATGAGAAGTGAAAAACTATGAGCAAAATCACGCATGAGAAGATATTAAAAATCTGTGAGAAGTGGCAAAGAGAGTTAAAAGTAAATGTAAGGCGTGTTCAAATAAGAGAGATGAAAAACAAATGGGGCTCTTACTCAAGTAATGGAATTTTTACCCTCAACAAAGAATTATTAAGATTTCCCATTAGATGTGTTGAGTATGTTGTGCTTCATGAACTTCTACATAGAATAATCCCAAATCATGGACGAACATTTGAAACTTTACTTTATGCTTACATGCCGGAATGGGAGAAATTGCATAAATGTCTGGAGAATAATGGAAGAAAGTGACAGGGCGACGGCGAGCACTCTGCGGTGCTTCGTACCTCGCCTTTATCTGGGTCACTTAACATTCGGATATGCGTTTCGCTTACGCTCACCCAAACCCTTCGCATACCCGCAAAACGTTCAGTGGCAGGGATGTCCAAATTTCGCCTCGCAGGATATATACACCCCAAAAATAATAAAAACCCTCCAGAACCTCACAGTACCCTTGGAGATTGTGCTCGGCGAAACTTCGCTGAACAGGAGATTATGCTGAAATAAAGCGGTGGAAAAGCCCGCATCTTCATAAATACCAAAAAAAGTTTCCTGCACTCAAACTTTCGGTTTTTAAGAAGGGATAAAATAAAGAACAGACTTGTTTTTCTTTGTTGGTGAGAATTCCTATACTTTTCATTCTTTGTAACCTATTTTTCTTTCAACCCGTTAAACCCGGTATGGATGTTTTTTTCTGGCGCATCGAAAAAGATTCTTGGATAAATTTAGGAAACCCATCGTGCATTTTCATTAAATTAATTGCAGAAACAAAAACTCTCTCATATACATTCTCGTAGACAGCTTTTAAATTAATCGTTTCCTCGTTTGGTTTTAACCCTCTCCATTCCTCATTATCAGATAAATTAACAGTTATTTTCCGAGATTCATTGGATGATAACACAGCCAAAGATGTGATCAATTGCTTTCCAAGGTATAGTCTAACTTTTATAGCTGATCCTGTACCTTGGTTGAAAATTCGAATTGTTGTACTCACAGTGCCACCAGATTTTGTGCCTCCTCCACCACCGAATGTCACAAATGGCAGAACTTGTTGTTCTCTGGCTTTGCGCATTTCAACCAGAGTTAAATATAAAATAAAAAGTTGAATGACAAGGATAACAATTTGTATAGCTACCATCATAATTCTTTTTCAAAGTGTTGACTGCTCTTTTCTAAGACTTAAAACAACCAGAAAAATATGATCCAACGTCCTGAGTATACTAAGGAATTCTCCTGGATAAACATGATCCAGGCAACAAATTCTCGTAATTATCGTAAGCACCTTCTGTGAGAAAAAATCAAACAGGCTCGCATTTACCATTTTTCTCTATCAATAGGAACAAAGGTAAAATCATCTATTTGAAAGCCATGAAGCCTCTGATTTGGAAATGCTCGTGAGAATACAACTTTACTTATACCCAGTGAATATCTTAAGCCAAGAAAACCCAGCTCCTTTGGATTTTTGCTAATATAAGGAGTCCCATCTGTATGAGTAATGCTGCCAAGAGATTTTCCCTGAGTATCAAAAGCCTCTAACGAAAAGTCAAATCCCCATGCTCCAACATAGACTGCGGGACGTAAAAAGATGACTTCTATCGGGGCAAGACCGGTTATTCCGTTTTCTGTACTGGTTAGTCTGTTAGGAGGCGAATGAGGTATACCTAAGCTACGAGTGGCTCTAGCATTATTACTAAAAATAACCCCCAAATCCCTGAAAGCATCGCCGATAACAGCTCCTGGAGTAAATCCGGCTCCTCCAGGGATCGGTGTGTCATCAAGATAGGTATCAAATCCAATTATGATAGCATCAGATGGAATATCTTCAAATTTAACTCTGGATGGTTTTTCTACTATTTTTCTCATTTTTTCTCTTTGAGTTCTTATTTCTTCAAGCCTGTTCCTGTCTTCAGGGGTAAAGAAACATATAAACGAATAGGGTATAGTTGATGTTCCGACAAACTCTGAAAATTCAACTTTATCAAGCCTTACTTTTTGTTTAAATGCGAATACCTTATCTTCGTTAATAACAACCAGCTGAACAAGGTATTCATCAAATCCTGTTTTTTTCTGTCTTATATAGTCAGGAAGTTCCATCCTTTGTTCTACGAAAGTGGCAATAGTTTTGTCAGATTTCATTTCGCGCTGAAGTTGTTGGAAACCTGAGAGGGGATTACTATCTCCTTCTATAATTTTAAAAACAGCATCCCCCTCTACCTGCTCTTTCATGGTTATATATTCCCCTTTTGAAGGACTTTTTATACTCACTTGCTCATCCGTTATCACATATTTCTCTTTTAGTGTACTTTCTGTGCCCACCTGCTCTTTCATCGTCACACATTCTTCTTTTTGTGGACTTTTCGCAAAACACCAAATAAGTGCTAAGGCCAATAACCAAACCCACCAACTCGTATACAACCTGTCTTGTTTCATCTGCTTTGTCTCCTTGGTATATTTTCTAGCCAAAGTTATACAGCAGTCTATAATCCATATTATTGACTTTTTTCACCATGTCAATGAAACAAGCATTAGACATATAATAAGGACAAACCTCAACATTTAACATTTCTTTTCCATTAATTGCTGGGGATCTTGATAATTTATTCGTGAGATAAGGCAACCTACTTTACCCTGCTTTTACTTGGAATTCTATTATGACCCTCTTTGCGAAAAGCTACATCTTACCTTGAGAATTTATTATTTCTCTCAAGGGGTCCATAAATTAACCTTAAATTTTTTTATATACCCATTTCGATAATTTCTACTAGTTAGTGCTCTCTCGTGTCCTAATGCTTCAATAAAATATTGGTTAAATTCATACTTATTACTTTCTTCAATACAAATATGGATACTTCTTATCGTTTTCCCCTAACTCTTCTTGAGAATCTTTCTAGATTGTATTTCTTAAATTCTCCTCTAAACACTGGATGCTCCTTTTCTTTTAATTATCTTTTTCTCTTTTTTAAAGAGTAGTTGTCTTTCTTTGTTTAACAGAGGATAAGCCATTTTATTCACTAGTCAGAGCCTTCAGAAAGTACACACTTATTATTTTACACTCTCGATCATTTTCTATCTCACTGGACATCTCATGTTATCCAATTTCTTCTATCCTAAAGAGTGTTAAGGAACATAAAAGATTCTTTTTTGTTAAAGCCTTTTTAATTTAAACTTATTACCACCAATCGGTTGAAGTTCTAATTTGGGTGGATCACCTCTTTTCTAAGGAGCAAGTCCGTTTTTAATCATCCACTTTCCTATTTTTGCACTTCTTAGTTCGCTACAACTAAACTATGCCAAAAGGAGTCTGAAAGTCTGACTTCTATTAACTCTCTTTCTCTCTCAAGCCCAATTACCACTTTTCTCCACCCTCGATTGAAGAATTTATCTCTATCTTGTCGAGAAATCCTAATTCCATATCCA
>JAGHCO010000111.1 GCA_021160405.1 Candidatus Aerophobota bacterium | reverse complement strand
TTTTTAATAAGAAGGTAAATTATTTATAAAGAAAAAATAATGTCCAAAAAAGCTAAAATCATTATCTACAGTATCCTGTTTATTTTATTTGCTGGATTAGGAATTAGTGGTGGATACTTTATAGCAGCCATCCAGGATCTTCCCCGAATAGACCAACTAAAGAACTATCAGCCCAGTTTAATAACTAAGATATACTCCGATAATGGAGAAGTTATAGCTAAGTTTTTTCGGGAAAGAAGAGAAACAGTTTCTCTATCCGATACTCCTCTTTCTCTCCGAGAAGCTTTTATTGCCTTAGAAGACCAGAACTTTTATCATCATCATGGCATTGACATTAAACGTATCCTTAAGGCAATTTGGATTGATCTAATAACCTGGAGTAGATCCCAAGGAGCTAGCACCATAACTCAACAACTGGCAAGAAGTTTGTTTTTAACTCCTAAGAAAACTATCTCCAGAAAAATTAAGGAGATTATTTTAGCTATCCAGATTGAAAAAAGGTATAGCAAAGATGAAATATTAAAGATGTATTTCAATCAGATATACTTTGGTCAAGGAGTGTATGGAGTAGGTGAGGCAGCTTCCTTTTACTTTGGGAAAAATGTAAGTGAGCTAAATTTAGCAGAATCAGCCTTTTTAGCAGGCATACCAAGAAATCCATCTTACTATTCTCCCTTAAATCATCTTTCCAATGCTCTTAGGAGAAAAAATTTTGTTCTCCAGAGAATGAGAGAGGTGGGTTTTATTACCAAGGAAGAAGAAGATAAAGCAAAAAAAATTCCTATTAAAATTGTGGGTTTATCAGACAATAAAAAAAGGGGTAACGTTTACTACGCTCCCTATTTTGCAGAATGTGTAAGGAAAAAAATTGCTCAAAAATATGGATACGAGATGCTCTGGCGCGGTGGATTGAAAGTTTATACCACTTTAAACTTAAAAATGCAGCAAGCTGCGGAAGAGGCTTTAATTCCTTATTTAAAGAAAAAAAATTTTCAGGGAGCTCTAATAGCTGTAGACCCTCATACAGGTTTTGTAAAAGCTATGGTAGGAGGAAGAGATTTTAAGGAATCTCAGTTTAATCGAGCTACTCAGGCCTATCGTCAAACAGGCTCAGCTTTTAAGCTATTTACTTACACTGCAGCTATTGATAGTAAAAGATTCACTCCTGTAAGCCCTTTTTATGATGCTCCCATAGCTTTTAAATATACAAGGGAAATAAGAAAAATTGGAGAAATTAAGAAGAAAAAGGAACTCTGGTCTCCTCAAAATTACGAAAAGCATTACTGGGGGAAAGTTTTTCTGTGGCAGATGCTTGCCCATTCCATAAATGTTGCCTCGGTAAGATTACTACAAGAGATAGGAGTAGGAAAAGTAATAAATTATGCTAAAAAAATGGGAATAGATAGCCCTCTTAACTATGATTTAACTCTTACCTTAGGGAGTTCTTCAGTTACTTTACTGGAGATGGTAAAAGGTTATGCTACTATAGCTAACTATGGAATAAAAATGAAACCAATTCTTATCCAAAAGATAAAAGATTCTAAAGGGAACATTCTTGAGGAAAATTTTCCTTCAGGAGAAGCTGTAATTTCCTCTCAAACTTCCTTTATTATGATTGACTTACTGAAAAAAGTAATTGATTATGGAACAGGGAAAAGAGTTCGCTGGTTAGGTTTTGATAGACCCTGTGCTGGTAAAACTGGGACAGTGGGATGGCCTGGGGAGAAGGACACTGATAAAACAATGGATGCTTGGTTTATTGGATTTACTCCCGATTTAGTGGCTGGAGTTTGGATAGGAAAAGATGATGGTAGTCCCCTTGGTGAAAAACTCACAGGAAGTGCAGCTGCTATCCCGGTCTGGACAAAATTTATGAAAGAATCTTTAAAAGGTAAACCTACAAAGGATTTCCCCTCACCCCCTGGAATAGTTTTTAAGAAGATAGATATAGAAACAGGGCTTTTAGCTACTCCAAAGAGCAAAGAAGCATTATGGTTTGCTTTTTTAAAAGGGACTTCCCCCAAAAACCACTCTTATACGAAAAGAGAGATGTTTAAAGTTTCAACGTTCAGAGTTCACAACTTTCAAGATAAAACTCAATGAACTAATTCATTAACTTGTAACTTAAACAAGGGAGGTGAGTCAACATGTTTGGGAAAGTAAAAGACCCTGTTTGTAAAAAGAAGATTAAACGAGCTGAAGCCGTTGATACTTCTGAGTATGAGGGAAAACTCTACTATTTCTGTTCTAAGGATTGTAAAGACAAATTTGAGAAAAACCCCAGTAAATATGTATAATTAATGTCCTGGAGCTTCCCAAAGAGAGTTATTAAAGGAGAGTATAATGAAAAATATCATTATTGTTTTTGTTAGTTTAATTGCCAGTATAACTATTTTAACTGCTACAGCTCTTATAATGGCTCCTAAGACAAAAGGGATGGGAGCAATAGGTAGTGGAGGAGTAGGAGCCACTCTGGTGGTAATTTTTTTGGTCATTTTGACCATTGGGGTATGGTTAAAGATAAGCAAAGAGTAAAAAAGGTTCATTATTAGCCACTAATTATCACGAATTACGGATAATTATTTAACGATTTTTTCATATCCAATTTTTTTCTCTATATTCATTCGGGTAAATTCGTAGCTAAATAAATACAAGAGGAATTTAAAAATAGGAAAAAGAAAGATTATAACTTTAATTACTGATTTCGCTACAGATCTTTACGTGGGCCAGATGAAAGGAGTAATTTTATCTATAAATGAAGAGGTGGAAATAGTTGATATCACTCACCAAGTAGAAAATTACAACTTGGTGGAGGGTGCTTTTTTAATTTCTCAGGTTTGCCCCTTTTTCCCAGAGGGTACTATTCACCTTGCAGTAATTGATCCTGGAGTAGGGACATCCCGAAAAGGTTTAATTATTCAAACTGATAAGTACTATTTTGTTG
>JAGHCO010000054.1 GCA_021160405.1 Candidatus Aerophobota bacterium | reverse complement strand
CATACTACTTCTTTAACCTTACCTTGGATTGTTTCTCCTGTATAAGGGTTCCCTGCCTCTACTTCAAAGCCAATAAGCTCGGAAGCTTGAGATAACATTTGAATCTGAAACATTGAGGTTAAATTGGTATTTAAATTAGTCAACTGTTCCACACTGCTAAACTGAGCCATCTGGGTGATAAAATCTTTATTGTCAAGAGGTTCTGTGGGATCCTGATGAGTAAGTTGAGCAACGAACAACTTTAAGAAATCATCCTTGCCTAAAACTTGTTGATTAAAAATTTTAGATGAACCGAAAGGGTCTAATCCTACTGCTTCAATCATACTGTCTCACCTCCTTAAGCTAAATAATTAATGTAATAAGGTACCTGATTTACTCTAATGTTGCTGCTTTTCTTTTCTTTAAATAAGGTGTTTATTCCAGAAGAAAACAGGTTTCTGTGAGGAGAAGGGAAATTCTTTGCCTGCTCTTTTCCTTGGCCAAAATCAGAATTTTGATTAAGAGATACATCAAATTCTTTTAAAAATATACCTTCTTTCCTTAAAGATTCTTTAAGATAGAGAAAACCATCTTGGATTATTTGAGATGCTTTTAAATTAGATACCTGTATCTGCAAACTTAGAGCCTCTTTCCCCATGGATAAATTTATCTTAAGGTTGCCCAGAGAGCTTGGTTTCAAGAGTATTTTAGCTTTATTTTGATTATGAGCTTTAAGAAAGTATATCTTATCCAAGATTTGCTCTATTACCTGTTTTTCCTGTTCTGGATAAAGCGAAGAAACATTTTTAACTGAAAGATTTCCTCTATCCCATGTTAAATTCACCTTTAAATTTGGTATTGTGAGGACTGTTTTGTCTATCCTTTTGGGTAGAGATGGGTTCAGTCGTTCTTTGGAATTTGTTATTGTGAGATCTGGTTTATCTATCCATCTTGGCCATCTTGGAGAATTTTCCCTATCTTTTCTAAAAGAAGATTTAAAGTTAGGTTTTTGGAGTAAACTAATCTCTGTAAGATTCTGTGAGTTCAGCTTAGAATTTGCATCTACTTTTTGTTTAGATAAATTAGGCCCCATTAAATGTTTACCCTGTTGGATATTTATTATTCTGCGGGGTTTATTATCTACCAAGATAAAACTTTGCTTCAATATCAATGGTTCCTCTTTGGATGAGGTATTGGTAGCCATGGGTTTTAGTGATTGCAACTTAGAAGTTTCATTTACAAACTTTGAGATTTGAGTCCTGAGTTCTGAGTCTTTTGCCTTTAGCCCTGAACCTTTTTGTAGCATTGCTTTAGGTAAGTTGGTATCTACCAGTGAATCTAATTTAATCCTTTCACTTATGAACCTTGAACTTTGAACCTTTAGCTTTTCACCTTTAGCCTCTCCTACCTGATTAGATACCTCTACCCCTTGTTTCTGGGAGGCTAAAGCCTCACTTACATGGGAAGGATTTAACAGTTTCCTGGATACAGAGCCTTTAAAGTTCTCAAACTCACTTAAAGGTATTCTTTCCTCTTTAACTAGTTTAACCTGTGAGGTCTCTTCTTTAGCTGAGAATAACTTTAAAGTTAAAAATTTTTCCTGTTTAGCTATTCCCTTTAAACCTTTTGCCCTTAGCTCTTTGCCCTTTGTTTTTATCTCTTTAGCTACCTCAAGGACTAATTTTTCCCCCAATGGGGTTTGAATATTTACCCTTGCATTTCCCCCTTGTATTTTAAGAAGAGCACTAATTTTAGTTAAAATCTCTTCTTTTAAAGAGGCTTTATTTAAAATATTTTTAATATTTTGGTCTTTAGAATCTTGATACTTGCTGAGCTTATTTTGAATGTTTTTTAGTTTTAACTCTGAGCTTTTAACCTCGTTGAGTCTTGAGCTTTGAGCTTTAAACTTTGAACTTTGAACTTTAAGTCCTAAACCTTTAGCTTTTTCTTCTCTTCGGGGCGTTGTTTTAGTTCCCATTTCAATGGAAGTTAAGTTTTTACCTGTAGGTTGAGAGCTGTCATCCTGCAAGTTCACCCAAGAAGAGATAAGTTTAGTTATCCTTTGTAAAACAATGTTTAAAATTAATCTATAGCCTGCCTCTTTTCCTGCCTGAGTGAATGAACTTGCATCTTGCTTTCCTTCGACCTTTAACCCTGAACCTTTTTGTAGCATTGCCTTAGGTAAGTTGGTATCTACCAGTGAATCTAATTTAATCCTTTCACTTATGAACCTTGAACTTTGAATCTTTAGCTTTTCACCTTTAGCCTCTCCTACCTGATTAGATACCTCTACCCCTTGTTTCTGGGAGGCTAAAGCCTCACCTACATGGGAAGGATTTAACAATTTGCTGGATACGGGTTCATTTACTCTATTGGTATCCGCAAATTTTACAGGTTGCGGATATCTTCGCAAGATAAAGCCTGCGGCTACAAATCTGTTATTTTTACCCTCTAAGTCCTTAATCTCCTTACTCCCACTTTCCTTCCCTGCGAGGAAAGAGATTAATGGAAGAGGATTCCACTTTCCAGTTTCCTTTTGTCCCTTTCCTTGATGGGAGGGGATTAAGGAGAGAGGAGTATTTGCCAAGCGAAGTTGCTTTAAATTGATAGGTGAGGCATCTCTCCTATCAGGGCTCCTATTTAGGCATTGAAGGTTTTCCAAAGAAATAAAATTAGAAAAGCTCATTGGAAAACCTAATCCGTGGAGAGCAAATTCTATCTGTTGGAGATAAGCTTGAAAATTTACCTCTCTTCTTTTTATTGTTTGTTTCAGTAAGTGTTTTTTCTTTTGAATCCCTCTTAACAATAAAAGAGATTGCCCAACTTTCATTTTTTTCCTTTTTTTTCAGTAGTTTCCATACCTATTTTTTGACTTAATTTTATTGCTTCTTTGGGATCCATTACTCCCAATATTTTTCCAGCTTGGCGCTCGTCCATTTGAGATAGAATTGCTAAAGCTAAATCTTCTTTTAATTTTTCTATAATGGGGGCTGCCTCCTCAGCTCTCATATTTTCATAAACACTGGCCAGCCATGTTATTTGCTCTTCCTGTTTTGCCTGTTTTTGTTTGATATAGCCTTGAGCTTCTTCTTTTAGAGCAAGAATTTTTTTACCCCTTTTTTTTAGTTCATCTTGCTGAGCAAGTAGGCGTTTTTGCAACTGCTCCAATCTTTCTTTTTCTTTGGCTACCTTTTCTTTTTCCCTCTCAATTTCTTGCAAGGCAAGAACAATATCTTTACTTTGAATTCTTTTCTCTTTTTTTGGAGGATTTTTTAAGAAAGGAAGTTTTCCTACCCATGCCTGAGAGATCTTTTTTATTAAATAGGGAATTCTCTCTTTGGTAAGAACACCCTTTCTGAACAACATTACTCCAGTAAAAAGAATAAATAGCATAAAAATTATGATTGCTGTCTTTAAGGGATGCACTGGTCACCTCTACTTTTTTTAGAATGAAATTTAGCTAAAGCAATTTCATCGATAAAATGCTGCTCTGCTTTTTCAATTGCCTCAGTGAACTTTAGCCATTTTTTTTCTCTTAATTTTTCCACAATTTTTCTCTCTTTGGAGGCTTCAATTATCTGTTTTCTTTTATTTTTTAGCTTCAGAGAAATATCGGCTACTTTCCTTTTCTGTTTTGCAATCTGATTAATAATTCTATCAAGATGAGATTGGTATAGTAAAATTAAGCTGATGTTTATCTCTTTGCTTTCTCTTTTTTCTCTTAACTCTTGTTCGCATTTTTTTTTATTTATCTGAAATTTCTCAAGAATTTCTCTTTCTTTTTCCCACTCTTTCTTGATTTCAGATAGTTCTTTTTTTAGCCTGTTTTCTTTCCTTTGTCTGTAGTCCAGAAGAGATTGAAGAGGAAAGGTAAATTTTTTCATTTATCTTTAAATATCTCTATTAGTTGAGAAACAGCGTCTGAATAACAAGTATAATTATTTAAATCCTGCTTCAGGTAAGAGTTTATCTTATTGATTTTTTCAAGGGCATAATCAATCTTTGAATTACTTCCCTTAACATAAGCTCCAATGTTAATTAAATCCTGAGCTTCTTCATAGGTAGACAAAACTTCCCTCAATTTATGAGCAGCTCTTATATGCTCTTCAGAGACAACATCAATCATTAACCTGCTTACACTATTAAGGACATCGATAGCAGGGTAATGGTTCATGCTTGCTAATTTTCGAGAGAGTGTAATATGACCATCTAAAATAGCTCGCACAGCATCTGAGATAGGTTCATTCATATCATCTGCTTCTACCAGAACTGTATATAAGCCGGTGATGCTTCCCTTAGAAGAGGTTCCTGCCCTCTCTAAGAGCTTGGGTAATAATGCGTAAACGGAAGGTGGATAGGCCTTAGTAGCTGGTGGTTCACCTATGGATATTCCTATCTCTCTTTGAGCCATAGCAAATCGAGTTACCGAATCCATCATTAAAAGAACGTCCAGTTCTTGATCTCTAAAATATTCAGCAATAGTAGTAGCCAGAAAAGCCCCTTTTACCTTTAATAGAGCCGGTTTATCTGAGGTTACTGCTACTACTACTGATTTTTTTAGACCTTCCTCTCTTAAATTTTTCTCTAAAAAGTTCTGGATTTCTCTCCCTCTTTCCCCAATGAGAGCGATAATGTTTACCTGGGCCTCGGAATGTCTGGCAATTCTTCCTAAAATAGTGCTTTTTCCCACTCCACTTCCGGCAAATATACCCAGCCTTTGACCTTTCCCGCAGGTTAAAAGTCCATCTATAGCTCTTATTCCTGTACTTAGAGGTTCTTTAATTCTTTCTCGATTAAAGGGAGAGGGAGGATTATTATATATAGGTCGAGTTGTTTTTGCACAGAGGGGCCCTTTTCCATCGATAGGTTGACCTAACCCATCTATTACTCTTCCTAAAAGCTCTTCCCCTACTTGTACTGTAAGAGGGTGACCCTCAGCTACTACTTTAGTTCCTATTTTTACCCCAAAAGGTTCCTGTATTGGAAGGAGCAGAATTTTATCTTTTTTAAATCCCACTACTTCTGCTCTAATTTTTTCTTTTCTCTCTGGAGTATAGAGGAAACACATCTCTCCAAGGAAAGAAGGCGGACCTTGAGATTCTATAACTGAGCCTATTACTTGAGTCACTTTCCCTTCCACCTTAATAGGGTCTAATTTTTCTATAATATCTAAGTAAGGAGAAAAGATTTTCATTCTTCACCTAAGAGGGTTTTTTCTATTTGTTTCATTTGATAATCAATACGAGCGTCTATTATTTCTTTTTCAGTCTCCACAATACATCCTCCCCGTTCAATATTTTCATCCCTTTCTATTTGAATACTATGTCCTTCTTTTTTTAAAGATAAAAGTTTAGACCGCGATTGTTTTAGTTTCATCCAGTCTAAAGGATTTACTTTAATAGTTATTTCCTGAGCCTCTATTGTTCGTCTCAGTGCTTCTGCAGCTACTGCAACAATGATATCTGAATCTGAATCAATCTTTTTTTTAATTATTTTTTTAGCAATAGCCAGCGCCATTTTTACCATTCCCTCTTCAGTTTCCTTAGCTATGTTCTTTTTCTCCTCTTCCAGGTTTTTTATTACTTTTTCCAGCGTTTTTCTAAGAGAGTTAACTTCTTTTTCCTCTGTTTTCCTACCTTTTTCAAATCCTTCCTCATACGAATTTCTTATTATCTTTTCAATATCTATTAAACTTGAGATATCCTCTTTTTGACTATTTTTTGCTTCTGAAATTAAAGGTTTATCTTTGTCCTTTAAGAAAATATTTGAATTGATCAAGTGAGCGTTTTTTAAGTGTTTGGTTAATTTAACTTTAAACAATTATTTCTTCCTCCTTTCCTCCGCGCCCTACTATTTCTCCTTTTTCTTCTAACTTTCTAATTATATTCACGATTTTCTGTTGGGCTTCCTCTACGTTTCTTACTCTTACCGGTCCCATAAATTCCATATCTTCTTTAATTGTTTCTACGGCTCGCGAGGACATATTTTTAAAGAATTTTTCTCTAAGTTCTCTGCTGGCTCCTTTTAGAGCTAAGGCTAAATCTTTAGTGTCTATCTCTCTTAATACTCGTTGCAGTGAGCGATCATCTATGGAAAGAATATCCTCAAATACAAACATAAATTTTTTAACTTCTTCGGCTAACTCAACATTTTGTTTTTCCAGGGTTTCCAATATATTTTTTTCTGCAGATCTATCCACTCGGTTAAGAATCTCCGCCGCTGCTCGGGTTCCTCCCACAGTAAGAAACTTTGTTTCTTTGGAGATGGAGGATAACTCTCTTCTCAGCACATTTTCTACCTCTCTAATTACCTCAGGAGAGATGTGTCCAATATTAATAATTCTCGTGATTATCTCTGGTTGGAGTTCCTGAGGAAGAGCTGAGAGGACCATGGCTGCCTGGTTTGGCTCTAAATGAGACAGAACAAGAGCAATAGTTTGTGGGTGTTCTGATTGAATGAAACCCAGCAGTTGTTGTGGATCAATATTTTCCAGGAGATTAAAAAGGTTGGTTCTGGAGCTCTCCTCTAAATTTTTTATAATATCCATCGCTCTGTGGTCCCCGAGGGCTCGTTCTAAAATATCCTGAGCATATTTTTTACCTCCCTGGGCAAGATACTTTCTGGCAAGGCTCATCTGATAGAATTCTTTGTATACCTTAGCAGTAAGCTCAGGGGGAACCTTTTCCCATTGGCCAATCTCATCAGTTAACAGCTCAATCTCTCTTTTGCTTAGTTTCTGTAAAACTTGAGCTGCCCTATCTGGGCCTAAGCTAATTAAAAGAATGGCTGCTTTTTGTTTGCCATTAAGATCAGTATTATTTTCACGATCAGTATTATTTTCTGGCATTTTTATGTTTTCCGTGATTGGTAGTGAGCCAATCTTTAATTATTTGTGCTACCTGGTCTGGTTTGTTTTCAGCAAGCTTGGAAATTTCCTTCTCTATTAGCTCTTCAGGCTGAGGAGACGATGGTATGAGTTCTTCTATTCTTTCTGTTTCCTTTTTTTCTTTTACCCGTTCTGCTTCTAACTTGGGGGGAAGAGGCCCTTTTTTTAGAATTGGAAGACCTAATTCTCTTACTAAAGGACGCAGAATCATAAACAAAACTAATATGCCTATCCCTATTAAAACATACTTTATAACATACTTTATAAGATACTTTAGGAATTCCTGTCGATTTAATTTTTCCAATGCTACTTTCTCTTTTTCCTGATAAGATGTATCAAAGGGAACATTGGTAACAACAATACTATCTCCCCGGGATTCATCATAACCTATGGCTTGTTTGATTATAGAAGTAAATTTCTGCATTTCCTCACTACTTCGGGGGATATATTCTCTTTTTCCACCCTTAATGATGTAAGTTCCATCAATTGCCACTGCTACAGATAATTTCTTTATATTACCTGTTTGCTCTATTATATTTTCCACTGTTTTATTAACTAAATACTGGACATTACTTTCCTCTGTTCTCTGCTCACTGGGGGTGCCTTGAGTTGAAAGATTAGCTTGGCCTAAGTTTGTTTTCACTCCAGGAGTTCCTCCAATGGAAGTAGTAGTTCCTTTCTTTATCTCCTCATGCCTGACCTCGGTTTTAATCGCCTTGCTTTTAGGATCGTAGCGCTCTTCTGTTCTTTTTATTTGATTAAAATTTAGCTCTACATCCACTTTTGCTGTAGCTTCATTTGGCCCTAAGATCGAGGTTAACAGAGAGTGAATTTTATCTGTTAGATACCGCTCTACGTTTCTTTTAAGCTCTAACTGATTGGTAGTAAGGTAAGTAGGAGAACTGTTTTCTCCTCCTCCAAAGAGTATGTTTCCTCTCCCATCCACTATAGTTATATGCTGAGTCGTTAGGCCCTCTACGCTACTGCTTACTAAACGAGCAATACCACGAACTTGGCTTTTTCCCAATAAAGCTCCGGGTCTTAACCTCAATATAATAGAGGCGCTTGGTGGCTTTTCCTCTTCTACAAAAGGAGAGGGTTCAGGAATTACTAAATGTACCTGAGCTTGCACTATCTCATCTAAGCTCTGAATACTGCGGGCAAGCTCTCCCTGCAGAGCTCGTTGATAATTTACCTTCTCCATAAAACGGGTCATTCCTATCATGTTAGTGTTATCAAATATTTCGAATCCAACATGCCCTTCCTTAGGAAT
>JAGHCO010000062.1 GCA_021160405.1 Candidatus Aerophobota bacterium | reverse complement strand
CACATCCATCTACTCCTTTTATGAGTTTAGAAGCGGTAGCGGATTGTTACATGGATACTTTTCCAACAGCTACAAGGAGTGTAAGAAGAGAGGCAATATTTTGCATTTTTGCACCTGTATATTTCCGGTGGGAAGAGATAGCTCTTTCTCAAAAAGAGATTAACTTTACGGTTAAGGTAGATAAAAATCTTGCAGAGAAAATCTCAATTGCACTTATGCCAACATCGATGGAAGGAAGAACAAAAGAAGGCTTACGTCTAAGCAAGAAAGACTTTAAAGTCAGTGGTTATAAAGATGCGGACTTCATTCTGCGAGCATCTCGGTCATTTAATGAGGAAATCTTATATGTGAGTATGCTTTCTTTTATAGAAGAATCAATCATCCCGGCTTCGATCCATCTTTTGTACAGTGAACCCATTCCAAATCTACTAGCTAAGGTGCACCGATATTGGGATCCCCAAAATCAATGGTTAATTAAATTCCTTAAGGGACAAGGTAGAGATTCCCATGCCAAAAACGATTTTGAATATGCAGTTTGTACTGTACTGCATATAGCAGGATACCAAATAGAGCACATAGGTCAGCTAAAAGGTCTTCTTGCGCGCTATAGGCATGGCGAAATAGATATTTTTGCGTTTCCACCTGATAGAAATAGGATATATGCTGTAGAATGTACAGTTGGGCCTATTGAGGATAAGGTAACTGAAGTTAAAAATATTACTGCAAGAATGGGAACACAAATTAAGAAGTATCTTATTACCCCAGCTGTCGCTACCTCCTTAACTAAGAGTAAGATACCCCAAGACACCTTAAAAGAAGCAGGCAAAAAGGGAGTTCTTATACTACATCAAAACCTGCTCATAGAGATGCTTGAGAAAACTCAAAGGGATATGCAATTTGTTGATTTTCTGGAAAATATCGCAAGAAAAAGCTATCTTGAATATATGGCGCATTAAACAGTAATTGATAGAGAACACTATTCTTGACATTACTCTTGACAATTTATACGAAGAACAAAGTAAATCATATATTATATCTCTATTTCCAAAAAATGAGCAAGAGCCTAAATTTACTTCGATTCACAGACAAGGTGTAATGTTGATAAATATTTGGGAAGGCTCGAAATTCTTAATGGATGGTGTACTTTACCTTTTGCCTTAATTAAGTTGTTCTCTTCAAAAAATAAAGAATTTAATTTGAAGTGGTATGTAATGCTCTCTGGAATCCAGTTTTGGCAATACTTGAAAAGAAAGAGATATCAAAGGATATAGAAAAGACGGGAGAAGAGTTAAAAAGTTGTTTTGATACTGAAGGGAGATTTAAGATGACAGAGTATGAGATATATGACTGGCTTGGGAAATGGCTTATTCAGGAGAAAGGATGTCAGCAAGATGAATATTCGCAAGGATATTTAAAAGGAGTACAAATTGCTGACTTCCGGCCTGATGTGGTTGGAATAAGATATGAAATAATTAAAGAAGATAGGGTTTTTCCTGTCATTCACTTTCACGGATATGTAGTTGAAGTCAAAAAGAATGAAAGAGGTCTAAACGAGATGATTGGTAAAGTTATTCGTAATCTTAGAAAGGCAAAAAATCATGAAATTGGCTGGTATGAAAATGCCAGCAGTGATGGTCTTCACACTATAAGATTCTACATAGCCTATCCTGCAGAAAGTGTAACTAATGATATATTTGAGATTTGTGAAGAAAATGGCATTGGAATATTAAGATTACAAATCATTGATAATTCTAAAGTTTATGTGTATGAAGTATTGAAACCCGAAGAGATAAAGTTGAACGGGATGGCTCATAGTGCGATGAGATCACCAGGTGTCTTTGAAGGAGAAATGAAAAAGATAAATTGTCTGAGGCAAATGTTTCAAAGACCATCGGAGTTGTTCGATGATTTTATTAGGCCTGCGTTAGAGAAATACCAAATGTAGTGGACCCCAAATTTGGACAGTTAGTTAAGATAGTGTAAAATGATATGGAGGGGTCCAGAAAATGGAAAGAATAAGAAGAACTATCCACCTGCTTTTAAGGCAAAAGTGACTCTGGAAGCAATAAAAGAGGAAAAGACCATGGCAGATTATCAGTAGATACGGAGTTCATCCTACTTAAGATAAAAAGGGAAGTGAAAGAGAAAAACCTTTTAATCGAAGAGCTTTACAAAGAGATTGGTGGGCTCAAAGTGGAGCTGGACTCATCTTAAAAAAAGCTGGATTTGCCGGTGAGAGAGAGAATACAGCTCTTTGAACGAGAAAATAAAAAGATACCAATAACAAGATAGATACAGCTTCTTGGAATTGCCCGATCTACAGTTTACTATAAGCCGGTTGTGGATGAGTATAACTTGAGGCTGATGCACTTAATCGATGAAAAGTTTTCTAAACCACCCTTTTATGGATCCAGAAGGATGAGAGAGGTGCTGAAAAGAGGGGGTTACAAGGTTAGCAAAAAGAGAGTGCAGTACCTCTTAAAGCTTATGGGGGGATAGAAGCTATTTACCCTGAAAAGAGTCTCTCAAGATCTTCTTTTTTTCACAAGGTATATCCATATCTTAAAATAAGGAAAGTTAATGAGGTATGAAGTACCGATATAACCTATATCAGGATGAGGTGTGGCTGGTTATACTTAGTGGCCATTATGGACTGGATGAGTCGTTTTATCCTCTCCTGGGAACTGTCCACTACTCTGGAGGTTGGTTTTTGTATCCGGGCACTAAAGAGAGCACTATTAATTGAAACTCCTCAAGGTCTTTAACTTTGATCAAGGTTCTTGAGTTCACCAGCTTAGCCTTTCTAAAATGTTTAGAGGAAAGGAATATCCAAATCAGTATAGATGGTAGAGAAAAGTCTTATGACAATACCTTTATCGAAAGACTTTGGCGATTGCTAAAGTACGAGGAAGTGTATATCAACAATTATGAAACTGTTGGTGAAGCTAAAAAAGGAATTAGCAGTTATATGAGCTTTTATAACCGGGAAAGACCACATCAATCCCTCGGTTATAGAACACCAGCTTAAGGTTATTTTGGATAACAAAGAGCAAGAGGATAAACGGTATCTTAAACAAGGTAAATTACTGTCTAAATAATGGGGTCCACTCCCACTCACACAGATGGGACTCCATATATTAATAAAGATGCAAAAGAATTAGGTTTTCTCGGCTTCCAATTTGCATTAGGTATTAGCAAAGTTGTATTTTCAAGAGCTTTCCCACGGCAACAGGCTCATAGTTTTTAAATAGATGACCTTACTTTTGTTCCTATTTTGTCAGAAACTACCAAATCAGAAAATCTTGGTGTCACTACTTCGGTTTTTAAGAGGAACAATAGTAATAAGAAAGTTAAGAACCTGTTTATAACCAGGTTTACAAGAGGAAGTTGAAAATCTCTAGTAAATCGCTAATGGATAGATAAATGAAGAAAGCGATCAAAATAGCCCTGGGAATGGAAGCTTTACTTGCCCTTTTTATGTCCCATTTTGTTCTAGCGGAAGTCCCGGCTAAGAAAAAGTTTGAAGATGCATCTTTCCTGGCAAGTAATGCTCAATATGAGATAGGCTGGTGTTATATTGGGCAAAAAAAATATAGGGAGGCGAAAGAAGCTTTTGAAAAAGTTATTCAAAATTACCCTCAATCTAAATGGGCAGATGATTCCCTATTGCAAGTAGGAAATTGCCTTTTTAATTTAAATGATTTCTCTTCAGCTATAAAAAGTTATTCCAAATTAGAAACTGAATATCCTAAGTCAGAATTGGTTCCTTTAGCTATATACCTTAAAGCTTTTTCCTATCTTGAATTAAATGAGCATGATAAAGCTAAAAGGGAATACCAAAGGTATCTTAAGCTGGCTAAACTTGCTACTATAAAAATAGGTGATGTTAGCTATACTGTAAGAGAAGCTACTGAAAAGTGTCCCACCCAAATTAATAAGTTAATTAAGAATAAATACTTTTTTCTTGTTCTTGAAATACGTAATGAAAGTAGAAAGCCTGTTCAATTGGTAATGTTGCCTAAGCAGATATTTATAGTTTTGAATACAGGAGAGCAGATTAATTCAGTAACCCATAGGATAAATTATCAGAGAGAGGAACTCTCAATTGATGAAAATAATTTCTTTGGAATTCATACTAATCCTACAATGAAAATTATGCCTGATGCTTATCAGTGGATATTTGTCCCATTTTTAAGAGACCTCTGAAAAATTACCCTATTTTTTGACTTTTCCTCTCGGGTAGGATTTTTTTGAAAATGGAGCAACAGAAAGT
>JAGHCO010000159.1 GCA_021160405.1 Candidatus Aerophobota bacterium | reverse complement strand
GGATATGATACCTCAAGGAAGTTAACGTGTTTACTACACATACAAAAGAATTTACTCTTCCCTATGGCAAGACTCTGGTAAGATTTAAACTCTTAGAGAAAAATGTAATGGGAACTCTTTTACCCAAGAAAGTTTCCCCCTCCAAGAATGAACATACCCTTATTATAAATGCCCTCAATAGCCCTATTGAAAGTCCCTTATTATCTGATATAGTCTCTCCAAAAAGTAAAGTTGCCTTAATTACAAGTGATGTTACAAGGGTTGTTCCCAGCCATAAATTGATTCCTCCTATTATTCAACAGTTGAGGTTAGCTGGAGTAAAACGAGAAAATATTAGCATAATTTTTGCTCTGGGTGTTCACAGGAAACATACTCCTGATGAGCAGAAAAGACTTTTAAGCAAGAATATCTACGGCCAGTACAGGGTTATCGATCACAGTATAGAGGATTGTTTAGATATGGGGAAAACTAAGAACGGGATACCAGTTCAGATATTTAGACCAGTGGCTGAGGCAGATATAAGAGTATGCATAGGGAACATTGAGCCTCATTACTTTGCAGGATATACAGGAGGAGCAAAGTCAATAATGCCTGGGGTATCTTCCAGAGAATCAGTATCATTTACTCACAAGTTGATGCTCTTACCCGGTTCTATCGCAGGAAAGTTGGAAGGCAATCCTACCAGAGAGGCTATTGAGGAAGTGGGAGAAGCTGTAGGAATTAATTTTATTTTAAATGTTATCCTTAATTCTAAGAAGCAGATTGTAGGGGTTGTTGCTGGGGATAGAATTGCTGCTCATCGGAAAGGATGCAGTTATGCTGATGAATGCTTTAAAGTACCCATTAAGCAGCAGGCTGATGTGGTAATTGTAAGTCCCGGAGGCTATCCTAAGGACATTAGTGTATATCAAGCTCAAAAAGCCTTAGAGAATGCTAAATATGCAGTAAGAGAAAGGGGGACCATAATTTTAGTGGCTGAGTGTATTGAGGGCTTTGGAGATAAAATCTTTGAGCAGTGGATGCTGGAGGCCACTTCTTTCATGGAGCCCGTGGAAAGATTAAAGAAAGAATTTATCTTGGGTGGTCATAAAGCTGCTGCAATTGGCATGCTTTTGGAAAAAATAAAAGTGATAATGGTATCCTCACTGTCTGACAAAAAAGTTAAGGAGCTATTCTTTACTCCCGCAAAATCTGTAGATGAGGCTATCTCAATGAGCTTACAAGAGTATGGTCAAGATGCAAGCTTTCTGATAATTCCCTTTGGAGGAATAACTTTACCCAGTTTAGACTAATCCTAAAGTTAGTTAGAATATTCTGATTATGCATAGGATAATCAAGATAAAAGGAGAAAATTGTATGGCTAAGAAAATGACAGAGAAAGAGCTTTTGGCTAAGGCTAAGGAACCAGAGACTCTGGCTATGAAGTACCATCCCTTTTATAGGGGAAAAATTGCTACAGCAATTAAGGCTCCCATTAGAGGCTATGAGGATTTTTCTATATGGTATACTCCTGGGGTAGCTGGTCCTTGCAGAGCTATTTACAAGGATAAGAATAATGTATTTAAGTATACAAATAAGGGTAATTCTATTGCCATAGTTAGCGATGGAAGTAGAGTCCTTGGCTTAGGAGATATTGGTCCTGAGGCAGCTCTTCCTGTAATGGAAGGCAAAGCTATGATTTTTAAATACTTAGGAGGAGTAGATGCATTTCCAATATGTTTAAATACTAAGGATCCTGATGAGATAATTAATGCAGTTAAGTGGTTATCCCCTACATTTGGAGGAATAAATTTAGAGGATATTGCTAAACCAAAGTGCTTTTATATTCTTGAGAGGTTAAGAAAAGAGCTAAATATTCCTGTATGGCACGATGACCAGCAGGGAACAGCTTTAGTAACCTTGGCCGGGCTAATCAGTGCTTTAAAAGTGGTTAAAAAGAAACTAAAGGATGTTGCAATTACTTTTATTGGAGCGGGGGCTGCAAATGTAAATATTTATAAATATATAACTTTAGCTGGGGCAAATCCAGATAATATAGTAATGGTTGATAGCAAAGGGATTCTTAATCAGGATAGAGTTGAGTTAAAGGATAAGGAACCTATCAAATGGGAGATATGCAAAAAAACAAACAAGAAAGGGAAAACTGGTGGAATAAAGGAAGCTTTAAATGGGGCTGATATTTGCATAGCTTTATCTAAATCTGGCCCAGGAGTGATAAAGAAAGAGTGGATTGCGGGTATGGCTGATGAATCCATAGTTTTTGCTTGTGCCAATCCCATTCCTGAGATATGGCCCTGGGAGGCAAAGGAAGCAGGGGCTAAGATTATAGCTACAGGTCGCTCTGATTTTCCCAATCAGGTAAACAACTCTCTTGGATTTCCTGCTGTATTTAGAGGTGCCTTAGATGTAGGAGCAAAAACTATAACTGATGAGATGTGTATTTCAGCAGCATATGCCATATCTGAATATACAGAGGAAAAGGGATTAAGTGAGGAATACATAATCCCAAACATGGGAGAGATAGATATGTATATAAAAGAGGCGACAGCGGTGGGAGAAAAAGCTATCCAGCAAGGGGTAGCAAGGATTAAGATGAGCAGGGATAAGCTGCAAGAACGTGTTTTATCAACAATAAAAGCCTCTCAGCAGGCTGTTAAATTTTATATGAAAAAAGGATTTATTCAACCTTTTCCGAAATAAATTCTGAAGATATTTTTCAAAATTTATCTTTCCTCATCTTTTCTACATCCTCTAAACTGATATCCAACACTGAACTTCCAAAAAGGCTAATTAGATGTTCTCTCCTTTTTTCTTCCTTATCACCTGAGGGAGAGGTGAAAAATAACTTTTCACCAGCTTCCTAAGTCTTCTTAAAATTTTCAGTGTCTTCAGTGGTTAATTCTTCTTGACATGGATATATCGGTGTATATAATAAAAGCAACCTGTTGAAGGAGGAGAATATGCCAGATGAAGTTAAGGTCCCTTTTTCTGATTGGGAAAAGCTTGATTTAAGGGTAGCTAAAATCTTAGAAGTAGAGGACCATCCTCGAGCAGATAAGCTGTATTTACTCCAAGTAGACTTAGGTAGCGAAAAAAGACAACTGGTAGCTGGTTTAAAACCATATTATTCTAAGGAGGATCTAAAGGGGAAACTGTGTATTGTTTTTGTTAATCTTGAGCCGGCAATAATCCGCGGAGAAAAAAGTGAAGGGATGCTACTGGCAGCCCAAAATTTTCAAGAAAATAAGGTTATTTTAATAGCACCGGAAAGAGAAATTGAGCCTGGCTCAAAGGTAAGGTAATTTATCCTAAAGGGAGAGGTTACTTTTATATGGAAAAATATTGTGAAGATTACTGAACTCATTTGGTTTGATGATATTATTGAAAAACTGGGGTCTAAGCATAATGTTAAGCAAGATGAGGTCGAAGAAGTTCTTGCTTCTCATCCCCAGTTCCGCTTCGTTGAAAAAGGCATCGTTCTAACGAGAATGTATACGCAGCTCTTGGGCAAACTAATGCCGGCCGGTATCTGATTATTTTCTTTGTATATAAGAAAGATGGACGTGCACTTATCTTATCAGCACGAAATATGACTCATGCTGAAAGGAAGAAATATGAACAAAAATAAGAGCTCAATTTCAAAAGCTAAATCTTACAAAGAGATAAGTGAATTTTGGGATATCCATGACCTTGCCAAATACTGGGAACGGACAAAACCTGTTGATTTCGAGGTAGATATCCAATCTGAAGTAACATACTATGCATTAGATATTACATTGTCGAAGAAAATCAGAGAAGTTGCTAAACAACGGGGAGTATCTTCCGAAACATTGCTCAATCTTTGGGTGCAGGAAAAGTTGCAGAAACATTAAATATGTAAATTAGAAGTCTTATATTTTCAAAGATTTTAAATTGAGAGAGAGAAAATTGATAAAGGAGATAAGATGCAGATAAATTTGGGAGTAAATCTTTCATTTGTAGGAACCAGGTGGGTAAAACCAGAAGAGTGGACAAGAATTGTGGCTGAGGATTTAAAAGTAAAATATGTTCAGTTTTTCAGTGATATTTTGGACCCCATTTTTACCCCTTTAAATTTAAGAGAAAAAACTTGCGATAAGATAAAAAAGCTATGCCAGAGATACGGGATAATTATCCAGAGTAATTTCTCAGGGACAATTCCTCACTGTCTTAACCTTTTGTTTCATCCAGATAAAGAAATGAGAGATGCCAGTGTAAAATGGTTTGAAAATGGAATAGAAGATACACTGCGGATGGGCTCTTTTGGTTATGGGAGCTTCTTTGGAGCTCTTCCTCAAAAATCTCTTTTAAATAATGAAGAAAAAGATAGCTTAATTGAGGAATTTCTCTCTAAGTGGCATTATCTTTCAAAAGTGGGGAAAGAAAAAGGGTTAAAATTTATGCTATTTGAACCTATGTCCTGCAGAAGAGAAATTCCCTCCACTATCTCGGAGACGAAGTGGTGGTATAAAAAGTTAAATGAGGTTTCTGATTTGCCTGTTCACCTTTTAATAGATGTAGGTCATGGGAATGTTAACTCTCCGGAGAGAAAAGATGCTGATCCTTATGCCTGGCTAAAGGAATTTTCTAAAGAGATATTAGTTATCCATCTCCAGCAAACTGATAGGATAACCAGTAAGCACTGGCCCTTTACTCGAGAGTACAACCAAAAGGGAGTTATTGATGCGAAGAGAATAATAAAAATTTTCCAGGATAGAGAAAGGGAAATTTACTTTTTTATAGAGATCTCTTATCCTCCTTTTGAGCCTTTTGATGAGATGATATTGGATCACTTAAAGGAATCGGTGGATTACTGGAAAAATGCTTTAGAAAAATAAAGGAGTTAAATTTGGCTCTTTATGAAACTCCAGCACACAACCTTCATAAACTAATTATAGGTAAGAAAATATCGGTGCAGGAACTTGTGCTCTCTTTTTTTCAAAGAATAGAAAAGGTTGAAGATAAGATAAAGGCTTTTTTGTATCTGGATAGGGAAGAAGCTCTTGAGGAAGCTAAGGGATGGGATGAAAAGATACAAAGAGAAGAGGAAATTGGTCCTTTAAGTGGAATCCCCATTGCTATCAAGAGCAATATATGCACAACCGATGGGGAAACTAACTGTGCCTCACGTATTCTCAAAGGTTTTATCTCTCCTTATCCAGCTACAGTAATAGAAAAATTAAAAGAAGCGGGGTGTATTATAATAGGAAAAACTAACTTAGATGAGTTTGCTATGGGCTCATCTACAGAGAACTCTGCTTTCCAAATAACTCACAACCCCTGGAACTTAAACTACATTCCTGGAGGGTCCAGTGGGGGGTCTGCCTCAGCAGTGGCCAGTGGAGAGGTTCCCTTAGCTCTGGGTTCAGATACAGGAGGTTCTATCCGTCAACCAGCATCTCTGTGCGGGATTGTAGGGATGAAACCAACTTATGGACGAGTTTCCAGGTATGGACTGGTTGCCTTTGCCTCTTCTTTAGATCAAATAGGACCCTTAACCCGAGACGTTAGCGATTGTGCTCTCCTGCTTAAGGTAATTAGTGGAAAGGATAAAATGGACTCTACTTCTCTTGACTATCCTGTGCCCAATTATCTTGAATTCCTTATCCCCGAACTTAAGGGAATAAAGATTGGTCTTCCTCGGGAGTACTTTATCCCCGGAATGGAAGAAGAGGTAAAGAAAAAAATTATGCAGGCGACCAGGGTTCTTGAAGATCTGGGAGCTAAGATAGAGGAAGTTTCTTTACCTCACACAGAATATGCTGTAGCTACTTATTATTTAATTGCTACTGCTGAGGCCAGTTCCAATTTAGCAAGATACGATGGGGTAAAATATGGACATCGCACCCAAGAGGAAACTGATCTTATCAGAATGTACAAAAAAACTCGAAGCGAAGGTTTTGGAGAAGAGGTAAAGAGAAGAATAATGCTGGGAACCTACGTCTTGAGCGAGGGATACTATGAGAACTACTATGGAAAAGCTCAAAGAGTGCGCACTTTAATTAAAGAAGATTTTGATCGGGTCTTCCAAAAATTTGATGCTATCCTCACCCCCACCTCTCCTACAGTAGCCTTTAAAGTGGGAGAAAAGATTGATGATCCTCTTAAGATGTATCTTTCTGATGTATTTACTATCTCGGCAAACTTAGCTGGTATTCCAGGTATTTCAATTCCCTGTGGATTTGGCAGGGATAATTTGCCCATTGGTTTGCAGATTCTTGGAAAACCTTTTGATGAGAAAACTGTGCTTAGGATAGCCTATGCTTACGAACAAAATACAGAGTGGCACAAAAGAACGCCATCTTTATAAAACCAGTTAATGGGTAATATGTGATGAGTATCTGAGAGGAAAAACTTGAAGAAAGTTTTGGTTACTGGAGGAGCTGGTTTTATCGGATCCCACATAGTGGATAAGTATATAACAGATGGGTGGGATGTAACTGTAGTGGATGATCTTTCTACAGGAAAGGAAGAGAACTTAAATCCCGGGGCAAAATTCTATCAAATCAGTATTGTTGATGAAAAATTAGCTTTAGTTTTTAAAAAAGATAAATTTGATCTAATTAATCACCATGCTGCTCAGATAAATGTGCGTCTTTCCATAGAAAAACCAGAAGTTGATGCTAAGATAAATATCCTCGGAACTTTAAACCTTTTAAATAAATGCCTTGAAGCTGGGGTAAAAAATTTCATTTTTGCCTCATCAGGAGGAGCAATTTATGGGGAAGCTCAAAATCTCCCTGTAGATGAGTATTATCCTAAGAACCCTCTCTCACCTTATGGAATTGCTAAATGGACAGTGGAGTCTTATCTTTATTTTTACAAAAAAGTCTTTGGCCTTAACTATGTTTCCCTAAGATATGGAAATGTTTATGGACCCAGGCAGGACCCTTTTGGAGAGGCAGGTGTGGTGGCTATTTTTTCTAACAAGATGCTAAAGAAAAATGTACCCACAATTTTTGGTGATGGAGAGCAAACAAGGGATTATGTATTTGTAGGGGACGTGGCTGAGGCAAATCTTCTGGCAACCTATAAGATGAAGAGGTTAAATTGCAAAGATATTTCTTCTATAGATGATCTTACCTATAACATAGGAACAGGAGGAGAAGAGTCTGTAAACAACCTCTACCAGAAACTGGCCAGCATTACAGGATTTCAAAGCTCTCCTCTCCATGATGACCCAAAACAAGGAGAGGTAAGAAGAATTTGTCTTAGCCCTACTAAGGCAAAAAAGGAACTTGGCTGGGAGCCAAAAATCTCCCTTGAGGAAGGCTTAAGTAAAACTGTAAACTGGACTTTATCAAAGTTTAGGCAAAGGCTTATACCTAACTGACTGTTAGCTATTTTGTTTTTCGTTTGCCTTGTTCATTTCGTTATAACAAATCAACGTTGAACCTTAAATCTTGAACTCCCTTTTCCCGGTGCCTTTAGTTTTATAGATCTCTTTCCTTAAAGCTTAACAAATTTTATTGACAGAGCCTTCCTATTTATTATAATTAATTTTAAAGAAAATTAAGATAGAGGTATTGAAGAAAAAATGAGAGATAATTGTATAGTTGGGTTAGACCTTGGGTCGGTTTCTGTAAATGCTGTGGTAATAAATGATGAGGGAGAAATAATTTATGAGGAAAAGTATACTCGACACAATGGTCAACCCCTAAGAAAGGCTAAAGAAATTGTAGGAAAAATTGCTAAAAATTTCTCCTTTAAGTATTTAGCTGTCACTGGATCTAATGGAGAGCATCTTAGCAAAGAATGGGATATACCGTATTTAGAGGAGGTAATAGCTCAAGCCAAGGGAATTTATCACCTTCATCCCGAAGTAAGAACAGTTATAGATATTGGAGGAAATGATGCTAAGTTTATTGCTCTTGATGAAAAAGGAGATGTAAGTAACTTTAGCATGAATGAGGGTTGCGCTTCGGGAACAGGGTCTTTTTTAGACCAACAAGCTAAAAGATTGGAGTTAAATATAGAAGGAGAGTTTGCACGGGAAGCTTTAAAATCTACTAATCCTGCTCGCCTTGCTGGAAGATGCGCTGTATTTGCTAAAACCGATATGATTCACCTCCAGCAAAAAGCTACTCCAATGAGAGACATAGCTATGGGATTGTGCGAATCTCTGGCAAGAGGTTATAAAAGTAGTGTTGCTCGAGGAAAAGAATTTCATGAAGTTGTATCTTTTCAAGGAGGAACAGCAGCTAATAAGGCAATGCTTGTGGCTTTTAAAAAAATCTTAAAAAAGAATATAATAGTTCCCGAGCATTTTTACTCCATGGGAGCTTTGGGAGTAGCTTTATCTTTAAGAGAAGAAAAGAGCGTAAGAAGGTTTAATTTAAGTAATTTAAACAAGGATTTTTCATCAAGAAAGGAGAAAGAAAACCTGCCAAAATTATCCTTGGATTATGAAAAAGAAAAACCATCACGAGAGGAAAAAGATTATAAATTCCCCTCAAATGGGAAATTAATAGATGCCTATTTAGGTGTAGATATAGGTTCAGTAAGCACCAATGTAGTAGTAATAGATAGCAAAAAACAAGTTATTGCTAAAAGTTACCTTCCCACAGCAGGTAAACCCATTAAGGTTGTGCAGGATGGTCTAAGAGAAGTAGGAGAAAAAGTAAAGGGGAAAGTTAAAATTAAGGGAGCAGGAACCACAGGTTCTGGAAGATATATGATAGGAGCTTTTATAGGAGCTGATGTAATTAAAAATGAAATTACTGCTCAAGCTAAAGGAGCTTTAAATATAGACCCTAATGTAGACACCATTTTTGAAATTGGAGGACAGGATTCCAAGTTTATAAGTTTAAAAAATGGGATGATAGTTGATTTTACCATGAATAAAGTCTGTGCTGCTGGAACAGGGTCCTTCTTAGAGGAACAGGCAGAGACACTAAGAATAAATATTAAAAAAGAGTTTGAGGAGATAGCATTTTCCAGTGATAATCCAGCTGATTTAGGAGATAGATGTACTGTATTTATGGAATCATCCTTAGCTGAACATCTGCAAAGAGGATTTCCCATTCCTGACTTAGTAGCAGGCTTAGCTTATTCAATAGCTTACAATTATTTAAATAAAGTTGTAGAAAACAGAAAAATTGGAGAGAATATATTCTTCCAAGGAGGAACAGCCTGCAATAGGTCAGTAGTGGCTGCTTTTGAGAAGATTCTTGGAAGAAAGATAACTGTCCCTCCTCATAATGAAGTTTTAGGAGCAATTGGAGCGGCTATTGTAGCAATGGAGGAGAAAGTTGGGGAAAGTAAGTTTAAGGGATTTGGTTTAAGTGAAGTAAAGTATCAAATGAGATCCTTTGAATGCAATGGTTGTCCAAATCACTGTTTGGTTAATCAGGTTTGGATTCAAGGAGAAGAAAAACCATTAACTTATGGAGATAGATGCGGAAAATACAGTGGCAAAGAGAGAGTTAAAAAAGTAAAGAAAATCCCTGATTTCTTTAAGGAAAGGGAAAAACTTTGGCTTGGCAAAAAAAATAAGAGAAGAAAGAGCAATGGTAAGAAAATTGGTATCCCTCGCGCCCTATTTAACTTTGAACTTTTCCCCTTATGGGAAAGTTTCTTTTCCGAGCTTGGTTACGAAGTGATTCTTTCAGATGAAACTAACGATGATATTATCCACAAAGGTGTAGAGGCTGTAACGGCTGAGGTATGTTTCCCTATGAAGGTTGCTCATGGTCATGTGTTAAATCTCTTAGAAAAAAAGATTGATTATATATTTCTGCCAAGTTTGGTTGAGTTTGAGAAAGAAGACAAAGAATTAAAGAGAAGTTATGACTGCCCCTGGTCTCAGGCTTTACCTTATTTTGTTAACTCAAGTATAAAAAGGCAAAACTATTCCACAAAAATACTTGAACCCAAGTTATCCTTTAGAGAGGAAGGATTAGAAAAATCTTTAAGAAAAGTAGGTGATGAGTTAAAAGAAAATTCACTTGAAGTTAAAAGGGCTATTGAAATAGCTAAGAAAGCTCAATCTCAATTTTATAATAGTTTAAAGAAAAAGGGGGAAGAAGTTTTAAAAGAGTTAAATGGGCAAAGGGGATTTGTTATAGTATCTCGACCTTACAATGGTTATGATCCAGGACTTAACTTAGACTTAGCTAAGAAAATGAGAGAGTTGGGAATGCTTCCTATCCCTATGGATTTCCTGGATTTAGAGCCTTCTATAATTTCTCAAGATTATCCCAATATGTACTGGAACTATGGGCAAAGAATCTTAGCTGCAGCTCGAGAAATAAAGAAAACGAACAATCTTTATCCTATTTACCTTACCAATTTTGCCTGCGGGCCAGATTCCTTTATTACTAAATACTTTGATGAGGAAATGGATAGACCTTATCTGGAGCTTCAAATTGACGAACATAGTGCTGAGGCAGGTGTTATTACTCGTTTAGAAGCCTTTTGGGATAGCGTTAAAAACAGGGAAGTTTTAAAGAAAAGAGCTTCTAAGGCAAAGTCTCTTCTATCCAGGGCAAGTTTACCTCATGATGAAAGGGTGATTTATATTCCCTATATGGATGATCACTCCTATGCTCTTGAAGCTGCTCTTGAAGCTCTGGGAAAGAAAGCTAAAGTTATGAAAGTAAGTGATTCTGAAACACTGCGAGAAGCACAAAAATACACTACTGGTAGAGAGTGCTATCCTGCTATTCTAAATGTAGGGGATATGATTAAAATAATTAAAAACAATGGTTCTCATCCTGAGAAATGTGCCTTTTTTATGGGAGCAGCTCAAGGACCATGCAGATTTGGGCAGTATCGTGCATTTCAAGAGCTAATCTTAAGAAGGAGTGGTTATAAAAATGTATCTATCTATTCTTTAGATTCTGAGAATAGCTATGGAGGTCTTGGGGTGAAATTTACTAAATTAGCCTGGGAAGGTATTGTAGCTATAGATATACTGCGCAAAGTTCAAAGATTAATAAGGCCAGATGAGGTAAATAAGGGAGAAACCAATGAGGTATACTTAAAATACCGAGATAAAGTTCGCAAGAGGATTAAAGAAGGGAAAGGAGTAACTGATATAATGGAGGAGGCTGCGAGGTCCTTTAAAAAAATAAAAGTAAGAGAAAATGATAAGCCTTCAGTAACTGTAGTTGGAGAGATATTTGTAAGGCATAATCCTTTTGCAAATGAGTTTATTATAGATGAGCTGGAAAAATATGGATTAAAGGTAGAACTAGCCTCAATGCGAGAGTGGTTTATGTATACAAATGAGATGCATAAGGAGGTTAGCTTAAAGGAAAGAAAATGGTGGGAGTTTATTAAAAATAGAGCAAGAAATTCGTTTCAAGAAATAATAGAAAAAAGATTAGCTTCCCCCTTTAAGAAAATAGTAAAAGGGTATGAGGAGCCTAAAATAGAGGAAGTCCTTGAAATGGCTGAAAAATACCTACATCGCTCTTTAAGAGGAGAGGCTATTTTAACTGTAGGGAAAATTTTGCATTCTATCCATAGGAAAAGAGATGGAGTAGTTAATGTAATGCCTTTTACCTGTATGCCAGGCAACATAACTGTTGCTACAACAACACAGATAGAGAAGGATTATCCTGGATTTCCCATTCTTAATCTTACCTATGATGGTTCTCACCAGGCTAACTATTTAAACAAGATAAGAACTTTTGTTTATCGAGTACAGGCATACCATAGGAAAAATAGTTAATTTATAAGGAGAAAAAATTGAGGACAATTCTAATATACTCCAGCCAGTCAAAAAAGTTTGATATGCTTGTTGAGACAATTTCCTCCAGCCTTCAAAGACTGGGAAATCAAGTAAAAAAGGTAAAAGTGGAAGAGGAACAAAGACCGGTGAGTCTTTTTGCCTATGATTTAGTATTTATAGGAAGTCCGGTTATGGGATTTTGGGGAGGAAAATTCTCAGAAGAACTGTCATCTTATATCAGGAAATGCACTGGATTTCAGGGAAAGAAAAGTGCAGTGTTTGTCTTTCCTAAATTACTTGGAACAGTGAAAGCTACAAGAAGATTAATGCACGAGCTGGAGAAAAAAGGCTCGATTGTGATTGATTTTAGACAGATTAAGAAAATAGCAGATGCAAAAAAATTTGGAAATCGATTGGGGAAATTAAATAAGTAATGAGTAATGAGTGATAAGTAATGAGTGATAAGTGAAAAGTAATAAGTGAAAAACCTTAACAGAAAATTATCATGGAAGAAAAAAGAGAAACTATAGGTTATTTAAGAGAAATTATAGAAAGATATAAAAGTTTCCTGCTGGATATAGATAATTTAAGGGGACAAATGGTTCAAATATTTAACCTTAGGGATGAAATTGAAAATCTCCTGAGAAAGCTAAGTGAAAAAGGTGCTGATCTTTCAGTGGAAAGGTCAAAACTTGATTCTCTTGATCAGGTTATTAAGGGTAGAGCCGGCTCTATTTTAAGAGATGTTAAAAAACTGGTGAATATAGCTTCTTACCGAGAAGAACGAAAAATTCCTCCTTCTCATTGGTGGTGGTATCTGGATGGGTTCTTAAAGAATAAAAAAAGGGCAAAACAGAAAAAGTGGTTAATTAGATCGGGGATAGCTGCAGGTATTCTCATCTTCGTTTATCTTATATTTCAATTTGTTGTTCCCAAACCCAGCCCTTGGGTTATATACCAGGAAAGGGGTGATAAGCTCTTGCAGGAAGGCGATTTAAATGGTGCCCTAAAGGAGTATAAAATAGCTACCCAACTTGCTCCCAAGGAAGCTATTAATTACCTTATCCTCGGAATTATTTATGAGGAAAAAGGAATGCCGCTAACCTCGCAGTCCTATTTTACCAAGGCAAAGAAACTTTATTCTCATCCACTTGATTTTTACATTCAAAGGGGAATGACTTATCTGCAAAGAGGAAAATTTGGTAAGGCAGAAAAAGACGCTAACCAGGCTCTAAAAATCAATCCTAAAAGTGCTCAAGCTCATTTTCTCTTAGGTAATGTTTATGAGGCTCAAAATAAAATTCCTCTTGCTGTTGCCGAGTACCAGATAGTGTCTGAAATGAAGAATGCTGATCCCAAGCTCATCGTCATTTCCCGATATAAAATGGGGATGATTATGTTGCAAGGAGCTGCCCGATCTACCCCTTCCAAAGAAAACCCCGCCACCTCTAAAAAATAAATAACATGCTCATCTACCACGAAATTTGACAATTCGGAGGCTTGCATATTTACAAAAATCTGACTATAATAAGGTAAATGAAAACTATGCCGGAGTGGCGGAAAATCTTTTGAGCAGGGGTAACAACTGGGACCCTTTCCAGGTAATTTATCTCAATTCTTATGCTCTCCTGCAATCCCCTTAAGCTCCTGTATCTGATAAGAAACCGGTCAAAGATGTAGGAGGAGGATTTTCTGAAGATGTAGAGCCCCAGATTATTAGCTATTGCTTTTATACTCCTGGTAACAGCTGGTCTCAACTTAAGTATTTTGTCTTTTTCTACAGCACCAATGAAATTGAAATCCAGATCTACAGAGAGCCTTGGAATATTGAGGTAGACAAAATTGAGGCCTGTTCCTCCTTTGAGAGTGAGGTTTTCCTTGAGATCTTTATCAGAATAGATGGCTGCAAGTATGCGGGTAAGTTGATATACCTTTTCGATGAATCCTGGATTGAATCCAGTCTCTCTTTGTATTTTTTGAAGCTCCCGCAGGTCCATTATCCAGCCTCCACTACTTTTTTCAGCCGCTCATCAACTATTATCCGCCATTTTTTGTTGAACTTACCATGTTTTTTCTCGAAATAATAGATGTTATCAGAGAGTCTTTTTTGCAGATTTTTTAAGAAAGAATCTGGAGTGTTTACCTGGTTTCTCAAAAGATCAAACAGGTATCCAAGGCGATTAACCAGAATCTTCTCTTCCATTTTATCAACGTAGGTGATGATTTTTTGCCAGTTAAGTTTTTCCACACCCAGTATACAGCGAAAAATCTCCTCATAACCACCGGCATACTCTGGCCTGTCCACAACGTCTATAACTGTTCGCTCAGGATCTGATACTATAACCTTTTTATTCCCATATTTTATCTCGCAGAATCCAAAAAATCTCTTTGGGGTGAGGGTTACCGGCTGAATCACATTTCCGTGATAGTTTATTTTCGGGATTGGCTTGATGGTGGAGATGTAGAAGTTTTTTGTGTACTGCTGGGCAAGACCGTGCAGAGAAAGAGCAGTGTAGTAGGAGAAAAAGTAAGGTTCTGTTATATTCATTGCTACTATAATAGGATCCTCAAGGTATTTTCCCCTGTCGTGAACTATATGAGCGGGGATCCTCACGTAAAGGTTGGACTTTACCCTGTCCAGTGCTCCCTTCTTATACATACTCTTCAGGAGGTTATAGGCGTGCATCTGAGAAATATTCAGGATTTTCATAACCTTCTTTGCATTAACTACCCTCTCATCCTCTGCCTCCAGGGTGAAGTAAAGCTTCTGTTCCAGGCCTGATAGTTTTTCCAGCTTGTACATAGTATTTAATTTGTTTTTTAATATTTAAATGTTTTGGTTAAAAATTCTAAAATCCATTAAATATGATAGTAGCTTTACTGGAAAAGTCAAGGTCAACATCAAGTTAAGAGCAAATTTGTTTTGCTTCGCATTTGCTATTCTTAACAGACACTCTCGACGCCAGATAACAGGCTGAAAAGTGCTGAAATTTGACTTACTGAGTATTGTTGATCCAATGACTTGACATCTCTCTAAGATGTTGTAAATTTAGTAAATAGGTTCTTTAATTTTAATGATTCCTTGATACAGCCAGAGGAGTTCCTGTACGCATAACCATAAAATCATAAGGAGAAAGACATGAGGAGATTAAACTGGGTTTGGGTAATAATGTTAGCATTTTTTTGTTTTAGTCGAGGTGTTTTTGCAGGTGAGATGGGTTTAGGAGAAACACTGGTAAGACAATTATGGGAGGATATGAAAGAAGGTAACATCACCAGGATAGAAGACTATATTGCTCCAGGGTTTCAATCAGTTCATTGGGATGGGAGCCGTGATAGAAATGAAGAAATACAGTTAATTAAGAACCTGGATTTGGG
>JAGHCO010000197.1 GCA_021160405.1 Candidatus Aerophobota bacterium | reverse complement strand
GGTGAGAGGTTCTATCAGTTTCCTTATTGGGATCAAAACGAGAAAAGCTAAAGGAGAATAGGTTTATCAAAGGCCTCTTTTTGTCTTCGGGAAAACGGTAAGAGGGACACCTTGCTCTAACTTGATATTCTTTTCCTAAAACTATTTTCTCAGGATGGTTGAGATAATTATTTACTCTTCTTTTGATCCTTGGCAAAAGGCCGGTTATCTCAATTCTTTGACATTCTTTCTCAAAGTAATCGCATCCTCTAAAACGAGAAAAGGTGGGAAATAAGGTTCCGTCAGTGCAGGCAATGAGAGGTCCGGAAAGAAAGCCTAAGAAATAAGCTATGTCAACTAAAACTTGTAGAATTTCTCTATATTTCTCTCCTCCACATCTTGCTCGGAAATTAGAAAAATCATCCCCGGAAGGGATATGCTCTTTAACTAATCCTGCATATGCCCAGTAATGAAGACCTCTTTGAGGGTCTCTCAAAACTCTACAAAAAGATTTAGTGTGCTTGTAGCCATCAATAATCCTGGAGATATCCAAGCAGAACATACTGGCAGGATCATAACAATGATAGCCCCTTTTCCCATAAACATCAGCCACTAATGAACGGGTAAAGGATAAATCAATTAAGCTAACGAACATACGGGATAAGCCCCCTACGATTTCTCCATTGGGAGTTATCTCAATATAGCGCCTTTTGTATTGATAGTGAGAAAGAAATCGTCTCTCATTTTTAGAGAAAGAATCTTGGAATTTAGATAAGGCTTCTTTATTAGCCAAATCTATCCCTTTAAGGATTTTGGTAAGGGAGAATCTACCAAGGTTTTTGCTTATGAAGTAAGAAAAGCATTTTGCTCATCCGGTGAGGTGGCAACTTCTGGCGACCTCACCGGCTTCTTGAAGTTCGGTAATGGTTGTCATGAGGTTGTTGAGGAGCCTGATAGCCTCAGGGGGATTAGCCTCATAGAGCGCGAGAATATCTTTATGGTTCATGGCCTAATAGCTCTCGAAATCTCTTTGTCAGCGGATAAAGATAAATATCTTTAATGGGTACCTTTAAGGTGTTGTACCTATCGTTGCGGCTGCGTCCCTTAGTTTGACCTACATAGGCCCAGTTGGCAGCTCGATAACAGGTGCCACGAAAACGCTCTTTCTCTACAAAGGTCTCCAATATATAGATGGGATGGTTGTATCTTTTTATCCAGTCTGAGTTGATACGTCGGGCAACTCTTCCTAAAATATGACTGGAAAATATGACTGGCTAGATGTGGAACCTTAACCCAAGGCAAGATCAAAAACCGCATGTTGTTAGTTAGAAACCTTAGTTTTGCCCTTCTTGTATCTACATCCCAGTCAATAAACTCATCTCGGGGAGAAGTTTTTCATGTTGCAGAGCCAAAGAGGAGACAGGATAAGGGACTGCCTTCTCTATCAAAGATCATGTACTTCATGTTCTCTCCTGCAATGCCACCGAAACCAAGATAATGATACTGGGAAAGCAGGCGCTTGAAGAGTTCCAAAAGATCTTTATCTTTAACCAATTCAATACGTACAGGGGTAACTCTACCAAGCTCGCAGGCAATGGGAGATGTCTTATGTGAAACATAGGGGATAGAGGTTTTCTTGCGATTTCCCCCGGAAGAGCGTTGACGAAGAGGTAAAGTAATATAGCCACGTTTCTCTAACTTCAAAAGGAAGGTGCGGCAGGCCATATCCTTAAGTTGACCGTTAGCAGCACCCCAGTTCCATAGAAGGCATAGTTTCCTAGAAAGCCGAGTGCGATTCCATGATGGATTAGTCTCAATCATTTGCCGAATAGTTTCTATATCTTTATGAGTTATCTTTTTTCCTTGGATAATCATTGTTTTCTTCATGCTCTTATTATATCATAAAACAAAAAAGAATTCAGTCAGAGGATATTTACTCTAAGATACTTATAAATACAGGGTTTTCTGAATTTCAATATGCAAATAGATAAGTTGTTTCATACAAAAATTTGATGATTTTTTAGGGTCGGGTTAGTCTGTTTTAATACAGAGATGCCTAAATATTTACAAAATTACTTTATTAGGTGGGTTGTTTAGAATTTTGGTGGGTTGAAATAGGTCAAAAATATAGGAAGAGGAGTTCTTAAACTACCTCAATTAAATCTAAAGGAAAAAATGCAAAAGAGTTTCCCTATTACTATGAAAGATGTAGCTGAATTAGCTAAAGTTTCTGTCAGTACTGTTTCCCATACAATTAATAAAACCCGTTTTGTAAGTGACGTAACTCGCCAAAGAGTTCTTAGGGCAATGGCTGAGCTTGGTTATCATCCCAATATAATTGCTCAAAGTTTAAGAAGAAAAAGAACTAATACAGTAGGTTTAATTATCTCAGACATTACCAATCCGTTTTTCCCAGAGGTAGTAAGGGGAGTTGAAAAACAGCTTATCAGAGCTGGATATAGTATTATTTTAGCTAACACTGATGATGATACTGAAAAAGAAAGGGAACTGGTAACTCTCCTTTATGGCAAGAGAGTAGATGGCCTTATTATTGTTCCATCCGGAAGAGAAAATAAACACATTAAATTTTTAGTTCAACAAAATGTTCCTGTAGTTTTGCTTGATAGAAAAGTAGAAGGGTTGGAAGTGGATACAGTTTTGGTAGATAATTGTGGAGGGACAAAAAGACTTACCGAGTATTTAATAAGCTTGGGACATAAAAGAGTTGGAATTATTGCTGGAGATATTAATATTTCTACCGGTAGAGAAAGATTAGATGGTTATGTAG
>JAGHCO010000069.1 GCA_021160405.1 Candidatus Aerophobota bacterium | reverse complement strand
TTTTAGCTAAAGGCGCATTAAAATAAAATTTAAACCCTGAAGAGTAAGAATGGGATTTACCTCATTAATCCGGGGGCACTCTTCTCTCAGTATCTCTCCCCATCCTCCTGTGGCTATAACTGTGGCTTTCTCGCCTATTTCCTGTTCAATCCTATTTAGTATTTCCTTAATGCCTCCCAGGAAGATATAGAAAATACCAGAAATTAAATTATCCTCTGTGTTTTTACCAATGGTTCGCAGAGGTTTTTTGAACTCCACTGGAAAGAGCTTTTCTGTTTTTTCCCAAAGAGTTTCTGAAGCTAACTGAATTCCAGGGGCAATAACTCCACCTAAATATTCTCCCTTGGAAGATATCACATCAAAAGTGGTGGCAGTTCCAAAATCAATTACTACTGCTGGGAGATGGTAGAGCTTGGTTGCTGCTACAGAGTTAGCTATTCTATCTGCTCCCACTTCTTCTGGATTATCACAGAGAATGGGAATATCAGCCAGTTTAAAATTTAACTCTAAAGGAACGATGTTAAAGTATCTTTTTATTGCTTTCCTTAAAGGAATCAAGGTTGATTGAGCTACCGAGGAAATAATTACCTTATCTACCTTTGATTTCTTAGAATAACTTTTTATCCAATTAACTAACAAAATTCCCCATTCATCAGCTTCTTTGCGAGGATGAGTGGCAAACCTACCTTTTAAAACAAGGCTCTCTTGATTAAATAAACCAATCTTCACTACAGTATTACCTATATCTACAGCTAAGTTCATCTTTTTTACCCTATTAAATGTTTACTATCTAACGAGGTTTATCGAGGTTTCTGCATTAATTACTCTCTGCACCCCACTTTCCAGCCGAACAATTAAATTCCCTTTTCCATCTATATCAATAGGGTAGCCCAACCATTCTTCTTGAGGAGTTTGAATCTTAACTGGTTTTCCAAGTAAGGGAAAGAGAATGCGAGCCTTTTCCAAAATGGGAAGCCAACTTCCATTAGAACAAGTGTATAGCTCCTCCAACTTTCTTAAGAGAAGCTCTAAAAATAATTTTCTCGAAATAGAATACCCTTCTTCTAAACTCAGAGAGGTAGCTTCTTTTTGAAGCTGGGGAGGAAACTCTTTTACATTTAAATTTACCCCTATTCCCATAATAACAAAGCTTAACTTTCCTTTTTCAGGTGAGGATTTGCACATTACTCCTCCAACCTTTTTTTCATCTATCATAATATCATTAGGCCAGTAAATAAAAACGGAACGATGGGTAAGAAGAGGCTCAACAGTCTCGGCAACAGCTATTGCTCCCAAAATATTTAAAAGAGGGATTTGAGAAAAGTTAAGAGAGGGACGTAGTATAAGGGAAAGCCATAATCCTCCTTGGGGAGAAAACCACCAACTACCTCTTCTTCCCTCTCCTTTGCTCTGTTCATCAGCTACTACTGCTGTTCCTTCCGCCTCTCCTTTTTGGGCAAGATGGAAGGCAATTTTATTGGTAGAATCTACCTTTAGATAGTGGTAAATCTTTCTTCCAAAAATCCTGGTGATTTTTTTTTTAATCATTTAATTTCTACTATTCTTTCTGCTTCTTCCTTGTCTTTTTCTAATCTGCTGATTAACTCAAGGGAGGAAGAAAAAGTTTGAATATCTCTGATTTTACTTACCAGTTCTATCCTCAGTGATTGACCATAAATTTCCTTTGAAAAATCAAAAATGTGGGCTTCAATTCCCCGGGAAAAATCCTTAAAGGTTGGTTTATCTCCAACATTTATTAGAGTTCGGTAGGTCTTTCCCATCAATTTTACTTTACCTGCATAAACTCCGGGAGAAGGTAGAAGTTTTTGAGGATGGGGCCTTAAATTAGCTGTAGGATAACCAAGAGTTCTACCCCTTCTATCTCCTTCAATTACCTCACCTAAGATAGTGGGATATCTCCCCATCCATCGAGTAACCTTCTCTATCTCTCCTTTTCCTAACCACTGTCGGAGTAAGGAACTACTAATTTTTTCTCCTTTTAGTTTAAGAGAAGGAATAGCAACAAGCTCATATCCAAAATCATTCTTAACCTGGTGTAGTAGCTTAACATTTCCCTTTCTCCCCTGTCCAAAAACAAAATCTTCACCTACTATAATTTGTTCAAAGTTAAAGCTTTGCTTTAATTTGCACAGAAACTGGTAAGGAGAAAGTGAGGCAAACCGGAGAGTAAAGGGGAAAATCTGAACTAAATCTACCCCTAATTGATACATAATTCTTTCTTTCTCCTCTTGAGAGGTTAGAAGAGGTACAGATCTATGGGAAAAAAGCTTGGAGGGATGACGATCAAGAGTGACTACACAACTTTTTATCCCTCTTAGTTTTGCTTCTTTAACCACATCGCCAATAATCTTTTGATGACCAAGGTGAACACCGTCAAAAAAACCAATAGTTAAAACAACTCTTTCTTTTCCCGGAGAAAAACCCTTCCTAATTTTCATCAAGCTAATACCCTTAAATACTTAAATCCTGCCCTTTCCTGGCTAAAATGAGTTCCCTTCTGCAAACTTACAGCCACAGCTAAAAGTTCCCCTTTCTGATTGCACAGGCGAACCCTATCTCCTTTCTCTAAAGTGGGGGGTATCTCCTCTATGTGGGATAGGTAAAGAGGAACTCCCCACTTAACTAGTTTTTCTGCTTCTCCTTTGACTTTAAGCAAGGGTAAGTGAGGTAAAGCTTGAGTCAATCCCCAGAAAATCTTTTCTATTTCCCCCTTTTTTATTTTTTCCTCAACTTCCTCCATTTTTTTAGCTTCTTTGAGAGAGAAATGTCCAATTTGCATCCGACGAAGAGATTTCTGGTAGGCCCCGTATCCACAAACTTTTCCAATATCACTACACAGAGATCGAACGTAGGTCCCTTTGGAACAGTGCAACTCAAACTCAGCCTTTGGATGCCTACCGTGAGAAAAACTTAATAGCTTTAAATAGTGAATCTGGACTTCTCGAGAGAGAACCTTTACTTTTGCTCCTTTTCTAGCTAAATTATACAGACGATTTCCCTCCCAGTGAATAGCAGAGAACATAGGGGGAACCTGGGTTATTTTACCCTCAAATTTTTTAAAAATACTCTCCACCTCATTTCTTTGCAAAAGGGAAGCATCTTTTTCTTCCAGTATTTTTCCTTCCCCATCTAAGCTATCAGTGAGGATGCCAAATACTAATTCTCCCCGATAAAACTTATCCAAACCCTGAAGAAAAGGAGTTAATTTAGTTGCCTTGCCTATGCATACAATAAGGAGGCCAGTGGCCTGTGGATCAAGGGTACCAGTATGTCCTACTTTCTTAATCTTTAACCATTTTCTTATCTTTTCTACTACGTCATAAGAGGTTATTCCCTTAGGTTTATCTACTAATAAAATTCCATTCATTTTTTTAAAGAATCTCCATTTTAGAGTTTACAACCAGAATACCTTTTTCCCGTTGCAAAAAATCAATAATTTTATTTAGTACCTGGTAGGAGAACTTTGTTTGCGTAGTTAGGAAAGCTATACCTAACTGAGAGCTTCTCCAGAGATTGTGGTGTCCAATTTCGGATATGGAGACATTAAAATTCTTTCTAATTCGACAAATAATACTCTTTATAATTCTACGCTTATCTTTTAAGGAATTGCTGAAAAACAAACGAATCTCTAACTGTAAAATACCTACGACCATCTTAAGTTATTCTACTCGCTGGCGATGGTAAACCTCAATAATATCTCCTTTTTGCACCTCGCCAGGGCCCTGCACATTAATTCCGCACTCCAGTCCCGTAGAGACCTCATTTACATCCTGATTAAACCTTTTAAGACTGACAATTCTGCCTTCTCCCACAACCTCTTTATCTCTAATAACCTTGGCCCTGCTACCTCGAAGAACTTTCCCTTCCATTACATAACAACCTGCCACTATACCTACCTTAGGAATTTTAAAAGTCTCCCTCACCTGTGCCTTACCTACAAGTTCCTCTTTATAAACAGGCTCTAACAATCCCTTTACAGCTAATTTAATATCATCAATAATTTCATAAATGGTTCGATACTTTCTTATTTCAACTCCTTCCTCTTTAGCCAATAAGTTAATTTCATTGCTAACCTCTACATTAAAACTAATAATGATTGAGGAAGCAGTAGAAGCTAAAAGAACATCAGATTTGTTAACCTCACCTATTCCCTGGTGGAGTATATTTACCTTTACATCCTTTTCTTCCAGGCTTTTTAAAGTGTCAGAAACAGCTTTTAAAGAACCCTGAGTGTCAGTTTTTAAAACAATGCTTAGAGATTTCTCCTTTTTTTCTGGACCAAAGATACTCTCAAGAGTTAATCTTTCTCTTTTACTTAAGCTTCCTTCTTTCTTTTCCTCAGCAACCTTTTCTGCCAGGCGGCGTGCCTCTTTCTCATTCTTAACTTTAATGAATATCTGGCCAGGGGTAGCCACTTTAGAAAGTCCCAAAACTCGTACTGGGGTAGAAGGTCCAGCTTCCTTTGATTTCTCTCCCTGCCAGTTTATCAAAGCTCTCACTTTACCCCAAATTTCTCCTCCCACTAAAACATCTCCTATATGTAAAGTTCCTTCCTTCACTAAGATAGTAGAGAAAGGACCTTTTCGCCGATCCACCTCTCCCTCAATCACTACTCCCTTAAAATCTCCCTTAGGATTAGCAGACAATTCCAACATTTCTGCTTCCAGGAGTATCATCTCTAAAAGCTCATTAATTCCTTCTTTAGTTAAAGCAGATACTGGAACGCAAATTGTTTCTCCTCCCCATTCCTCGGGAGTAAGATCGTATTTAGTTAACTGCTGCTTAACTCTCTCTGGATTGGCTTCCTTTTTGTCTATTTTATTTATGGCTACTACAATGGGGACCTTGGCAGCACGGGCGTGGTTAATAGCTTCCTTAGTTTGAGGCATTACCCCATCATCAGCAGCAATTACCAGAACAACAATATCTGTAACTTGAGCTCCCTGAGCTCGCATAGCAGTGAAAGCCTCATGTCCAGGAGTGTCAATGAAGACTATTCTCTTCCCCTGAAAATTAATCTCTGAGGCTCCGATTCGCTGAGTAATTCCGCCAAATTCTTCCTTGGCTACCTGAGTATTCCTGATAGCATCAAGAAGGGATGTTTTCCCATGATCTACATGTCCCAGGAAGGTTACCACGGGATCTCGGGGAAGTAACTTTTTTTTCAGAGAAGGTTTTTCCTCCCTCAAAAGATTTTTTATCTTCTCTATTTCTTTAGAAGAAAGGTTGCTTAAGCTTACCTTATTACTTATATCACTCTTAGATATAATATCTAAGAGTTTTTTGGTTGGAATCTTTAGCTTTCTTGCCAGCTCATAAACCCTCACTGTTTTTCTCCTTGCGAACTAATTTCTTTTATTTTCTCTAAAATCTTCTTCGCTGTCTTGGATCCTACTCCATCTACCTTTGATAGCCCCTCTATCCCCCCTCTTTTTATATCCTTAAGGGTTAAGAATCCCTTTTTTCTAAGAGCAATGAGTGTTTTTTCACCTATCCCAGGTAGAGCTTTAAGAAGATTTGTCTCTTTCTCTATTTGTTCTAAGGACCTGACATCTATCTGCCAGTTAGTTAGCTTAGCAGCTAACTTTACATTTTCTCCATTAGATCCAATAGCTAAACTCAGTTGATCCTCAGAAACAATTACTTTAGCCTCTCTTTTTTCCTTATCAATCTTCACTTCTCTTATCTCAGCTGGTTTTAAAGAGTTTTTTATAAATTCTGCTGGATTGTCGCTATACTTAATTATATCAATTTTTTCCGGTCCCACTTCTCGCAGAACAGCTTTTATCCTTGAACCTCTAAGTCCTACGCAAGCTCCCACTGGATCTACTTTTTTATCCTTTGATTCTACCACTACCTTAGCTCGTCGCCCAGGGTCTCTTTTAATTTGTTTAATTTGAACAATTCCTTCCTCAATTTCAGGAACTTCCACTTCAAAAAGTCTACGTAAAAAATTAGGATGAGTTTGAGAAAGAACAACCCGAGGTCCCTTTGGTTCTCGGGTAACCCGCAAAATATAAGCTAAAAGTCTCTCTCCCTGCCTGTATCTGCGGTTAGATAAACATTCCCTTTCAGGAAGAATTCCCTCTACTTTGCCCAGATCAACTAAAATGAAGTGATTTGCTTGATAACGAACTGTCCCGCTGATTATCTCGCCCTCTTTCTCTTTAAATTCTTGATACAACTGATCCTTTTCCATCTCTACAATTTGCTGCATCATTACGTACTTACCAGTACTAGCAGCAATCCTGCTAAATTCAACTAAGTTAACCTCTACTTCTACTTCTTCTCCCAGCTCTATTGGTTCCATTATCCTTTTTGCCTCTTCCAAAGAAATCTCTTCCCCATAGTTTTTTACCTTTTTTACTATCACTTTTTTCACTAATATCTTAAACTGTCCTTTTTCCTCATCGAGAATAACTCTTAACTTACGGGGAGCTCGTCCATACTTCTTTTTAAAAGCAGAAATTAAAGCTTCTTTTATTCCTTCTAAAAGAGTATCACGGGGAATTCCCCTTTCTCTCTCAATGGATTCCAAAAGAGAAAGTAAATCACTATTTTGCATAGGTAATCAACTCCATAATTTTTTTAGGAACTTGATCTAACTTTACCTTTTCTATCTTCCCATTCTTACGGTTCTTTATCTCTGCTTTTTTTTCTTTTAGCCAGGTATTGCCTAAAATTACTTTAAAGGGGATGCCTATTAAATCGGAATCTTTAAATTTGACTCCAACTGAGACATCCCGATCATCTAATAAAACTTCCAGCCCTGCTCTTTGTAGATTAAGATAAATTTCCTCAGATGTATCAACAGTTTTCTCATTGGTTGGTATTACTACAACTTCAAAAGGAGCAACTTCTATAGGCCATATTATCCCATCTCCATCATAATTTTGTTCAATAATTGTTGCTGGTAATCTGCTTATCCCAATTCCATAACAGCCCATAATAAAGTAATCTTCTCTCCCTTCTTTATTTAAGAACCGAGCCTTCAGAGCATGACTGTATAGCTTTCCTAATTGAAAGAGATGACCAACCTCTATACCTCTTCTTATACTTAAGGAGTGCCCACAACGAGGGCATCGATCCTCTGAAGAAGGAAATCTAATATTTCCTACTAACCAAGGTTGAAAATCTCGTCCGGGATTAACGTTAAGGAAATGTAAATCTTTCTGATTACTTCCAGCAACAAAGTTTTTACCTTCCATTACAGTGGTATCAACTATCAATTGAGAATTAATACCAACAGGGCCAATAAATCCTACATCTATACCTGTCTCTTTCTTCACCGCATCTTCTCCAGCCAGTTGTATCTTCTTAGCTCCCACGAGTTTTTTTAACTTTTCCTCGTTAACCTGATGGTCTCCTCTAATCACAGCTCCTATTAGACCCTTATCAGTTTGATAAAAAAGAGTCTTCAGTAGTTTACTGGTACGATAATGGAGAAATTCAGATAAATCCTTGATTGTTTTTACTCCGGGAGTTGGAACCTCTTTTATAGGTTTAATTTCTTCATTATCATTATCCTTGGCGGAAGAATAATTAGCCATTTCCAGCTTAGCTAAATAGCCACAATTATCACATTCAACAATTTTATCCTCTCCCATTGGGGATAAAGCTATGAACTCATGAGATAGATTTCCTCCTATAGAGCCACTTTCTGCCTCTACTAATTTGTATTTCAAATGACAACGGGAAAATATCCGTTCATAAGCAGACCTCATCTGTTGATAAATTTCCTTCATTTCCTTCTCATTCTGAGAAAAACTATAAGCATCCTTCATTAAAAACTCTCTGGATCTAATGACTCCCCCTCGAGGTCTCATTTCATCTCTAAATTTAATTTGAATTTGATAGAGAACCAAAGGTAACCTCTTATAAGAGGTTACCAATTCCTTAACTAATTGAGTAATAAGCTCTTCATGAGTAGGTGAGAGAACAAACCATCCTCCCTTTCTATCTTGAAAACGAAGTAGCTCCTCTCCATAATTTTTCCATCGATTACTTCTTTTCCACAGATCTGCTGGTTGAATAAATGGAAGAAGGACTTGCTCTGCACCTATTTTATTCATTTCTTCCTTCACAATAGAAATAACTTTATTTAAAACCCGATATCCCATTGGAAGATAGGAATAGATACCAGAAGAAACATTTCTAATTAAACCTGCTTTTAACATTAACTGATGAGATATAAGCTCTGTAGTTCGAGGGATTTCTTTAGTAGTAAAAATTGGATAACGAGAAAGTCTCATTTCTTACCTCTTTGTAGATAATATAACTTTAAAGGGGAATGTCAAGAAACCGCTTTAAAAAAATTAAGGGAGGATAACCTCCCTTTTATTGCTCTTAAGTAATCAGGTTTAGAAAAGGCTCAGTTGTTCTTTTTCTCCTCTTTCCTCTTTTCCAAATATACTTACCTTTCCATATACCCCATCATACCCACATTTTATATTTACTCTCTCTTCCCTTACCCTTTTTATCCCCTCCATAACCAAGGGAGGACAAAATTTTTTTATCTCTTCGTAAGGGGCTTCCAAAAGCACTTTGATCTCTCCTCCCAGGTGATAAATAACACTTCTGTAAATCTGTTTAACTTTCTTTGTTTCCGCACCTTCCTGCAATGCTTCGGCGATTATTTCCCTTAAAGGAACAACTCTCCTAAAAGGGATGGAGGAGGAAGGAACGAATCCGTCCTTCCTGTCAGCTAAGGATTCTACTCTGTGCATTACTCCAATAGTTAACTTCTTTCCACATACAGGGCAGAGGTTGTGATATTTTTTTGACTGCGCAGGAGGTAAAGATACTCCGCAGTTTCGATGGCCATCCCAATGATACTTACCCTCTTGAGGAAAAAACTCAACAGTGTAAAGAAATTTATTTTTATCCTTTTCCTTTAGTACTCTTTTAATTTCGCTGTAACTTAACTTATGAGAGAAAACATTGGCTTCCCTTCCTATATTATGAGGAGAATGAGCATCTGAGTTGGAGATAAGAGTGAATCGATCCAAACTGGATACTCGCCAATTCATTTGGGGATCGCTACTTAAACCAGTTTCCAGAGCGTAGATATAATCAGTATACTCTTCAAAACAATCCTTTATAGAGTTAAAACCAGAGTTGGAACCAAAAAGAGAGAACCAGGGAGTCCATATGTGAGCAGGCACCACAAAAGCTTCTTCGCTTATTCCCAAAATTATTTCTACTAAATCCTTAGCTGTTAGTCTCAAAGTAGGGCGTCCATCAGAGTAAAGGTCCCCAAATCTCTCCAACCTATCACTTATCTTTTCTACCACCTCAAAATTGGGAGCAAAGATTAAATTATGAATTTTTTTAGTTTTCCCTGCCTTGTAGAAAATGGTGCTTACCTCTGTAGTAAGGATAAAGAAAGTGCTTCCATAGGTAAAAAGCCCATCTTCCTCCAAGGAGAGGTTTTCCTTTAAATGATTACGCCAGAGAGGATGAGTGAAGTCCCCTGTGCCTACCAGATTTACCCCTTTAGCTATTGCTGCCTTATTCAGATGAGGGATGTCCATATCCTTAGAGGTAGCTCGGCTATACTTAGAGTGAATATGAAAATCAGCAACAAAAGACATTTAATTCCCTTTAAAATAGTTTTTAGTCCTAAGTCAAACTTCTTTGAGCTTTTTCTAATTTATCAATTAACAGAGGAATAAATTTATGAAGATCTTCCACTATTCCATAAGTAGCTATGTTAAAAATAGGAGCTTCTGGGTCTTTATTTATGGCTACTATTGTTTCTGAGGTTCTCATTCCCACTTGATGTTGGATAGCTCCTGAGATACCACAGGCAATGTAAAGCTTAGGTTGCACCGTTTTTCCAGTTTGACCTACTTGATGATAAGAGGGAATCCATCCAGCATCTACTACTGCTCTTGAGGCTCCTACAGCTCCCCCAAGCAAATCAGCTAATTTCCTTATCAGAGAAAAATTTTCTGCCTTTCCCAGTCCTCTTCCTCCCGAGACGATTATCTCAGCTTCCTGAAGGTCCTTTACTTCGCTTTCTTCCTTGATAAGGTCAAGAATATTTACCGCTGCTTTCTCTAAGGAAAGCTTAGGTTTAATTAGGATAACCTCTGCCTTTCTTTCATTTTTAGGAGAGGCCTTTTTCATTATCTTAGGTCTTACGGTAGCAATTTGAGGGCGATGATAGGGAGAAACAATGGTTGCCATAATATTGCCTCCGAAGGCAGGACGGATCTGAATTAAATTTCTGTTTTCCTTATCTATCTGGAGTGAGGTGCAATCAGCTGTTAGTCCTGTCTGCAGACGAGTAGCTACTCGGGGAGCCAGATCTCTTCCTATGCTGGTAGCTCCTACAAGGATAATCTCTGGTTTCTCTTTTTTAACTAAATCTACAATAGCTTGAGTGTAAAGATTGGTCCGATAGTAATTAAGAAGAGAATCTTGAACTAAATAAATTCTATCTAAAGGATATCTTCTTAACTGTTCAACGTTTTTCTTTTCATCTCCCAAAAGAAGGAGGGAAAGTTTTACTCCTAACTTATCAGCAAGATCTCTTCCTACACTTAAAAGTTCCAGTGTTACAGGTACAATTTTCCCCCCTCGCTGTTCAGCAAGTACCCATACTCCTCTATATTCGGAAAGGTCAACTATTTTTTCTTGCCTCTTTAGCTCAATAGCTTCAAAAGGGCAAGCTTTTACACAGATTCCACAGAAGGAACAGTTAGGAAGAATCTTTGCCTTTTTATTCTCTAATACAATAGCTGAGAGAGGACACTTAGGAATACATCTGCCACATCCTGTACACTTTTCCCATATTACCTTAATCTCATTTCTCATATTAAGTTCTTCTTTTTTAGTTTTTTAATCAATTTATCAGCTTTCTGAGATACACTTCCTGTAAGGATTTCTCCATGAGAAGGGGGCTCCGGAGTGAAAATTCTAATTACCTGAGTAGCCGAACCATCTAAGCCTACTTTTTTCAAATCTACCTGTAAATCTTGGGATGTCCAGTGGATAATTTTTGTAGCTTTAGCTTTTAGCAAACCTCTAAGGGAAGGATAGCGAGGCTCATTGATCTCCTTGGTTACTGTAACCAGAGCTGGTAGGTTAGCCTCTACAAGTTCAAAGGAATCCTCTAAACTTCTCTCGGCTCTTACCATCCTTCCATCTATCTGAATTTTTCTAACATAGGTAATTTGAGGTATCTGAAGCCACTCAGCTACTCCTGGCCCAACCTGAGCAGTATCTCCATCAATGGCCTGTTTCCCTAAAAGAATTAAATCAAAATTCCCAATTTTTTTAATAGCCGAGGCTAAAGTATAAGAAGTGGCTAAGGTATCCGAACCAGCAAAAGATGGATCGGACAAGATAATAGCTTTATCTGCCCCCATAGCCAGAGCTTTTCTTAAAGCTTCTTCAGCTTGAGGAGGCCCCATAGAGATAACTGTAACAAAAGCAGAATTTTTCTCCTTTATCCTTAAAGCCTCCTCGATCGCATTTTCATCGAAAGGATTTATTATACTTTTAATACTCTCTCTAACAATGGTGTTTGTTTGAGGGTTTATCTTAACTTTTTGAATCTCCTCTGTATCGGGTACCTGCTTAATGCAAACAATTATGTCCATTTTAACTCATCCTTTACCTTTTAAAATTAAGTTGGCAATGATTCCTCTCTGGATTTCTGAGGTTCCTTCAATAATTTCAAATAACTTTGCCTCTCGCATATATCTTTCTACAGGATAATCCTTGGTGTAGCCATATCCACCGAAAATCTGGACTGCTTTGGTAGTTATTTCCATTGCTGACTCTGATGCGTGTAACTTTCCCATAGAGGCAAATTTTTCAAAAGGTTCACCTTTATCCAGTAGCCAGGCAGCTTTATATAAAAGGAATCTGGCTGCTTCTATTTGAGTAGCCATATTAGCTAAGGTATGCTGAACAGCTTGGAAACTGGAGATAGGTCGACCAAACTGTATTCTCTGCTTGGAGTAATCTTTAGCCTTTTCAAAAGCAGCCTCCGCTATGCCCAGGGCTCCTATTCCCACTCCAATCCTTCCAGCAGCAAAGGTCTTCATGGCTATTTTAAAACCTTGTTTTTCTCCTCCTAAGAGGTTATCTTTGGGGACCATGCAATCGGTAAATATTAACTCTACATTGGGCAAGGCTTCCAGTCCCATTTTTTTGAAATGTTGACCAAAGGAAAACCCTTCTGTTCCTTTTTCTACAATAAAAGCGGCTAATCCTCTAGCTCCCCTTTTTTTGTTTAGATTAGCGATTACTATATAAATATCAGCAATTTCTCCATTGGTGATAAATATTTTATTTCCATTTAGAAGGTATCCATCCTCTTTTCTTTGAGCAGTAGTTTGGACATTCCCAGCATCGGACCCTGCTTCAGGCTCAGTTAGAGCAAAAGCACCCATAGATTTTCCTTTAGCCAGGGGAGGAAGATACTTCTTTTTCTGATCCTCACTTCCAAAGTTTAAAAGAGGATAAGTGCACAAAAGATTTGCTCCAAAAACCAAGCCAGTAGTAGCACAGGCCTTAGAAATTCTCTCGGCAATTAAGGCCCAGGTAAGGTAACTCATTCCCAACCCTCCGTATTCTTTGGGAATGGTAACACCAAATAAGTCTAAGCCGGCTAATTTTTCCACGTTTTGCTTAGGAAATTCTCCTTTTTGTGCTATCTCATCAGCGATAGGAGCAAATTCCTTTTTACTTACTTCATCGACTAAATCCAGAATTAACTTTTGTTCTTCAGAAAAACTAAAGTCCATTTTTCTCTCCGATAGATTTGTATATAAAATATAATAATGGTTAATCTTTCCTTTGTCAAGGAAGCCGACTTTAAACAAACCTAAGGGGTCTACAATACATATTAGTACTTTTTTAAGATCGCTGCCGGTTAAAGAGAGTTAATTACTCTTTTTATTCCTCTGGAGTAATAATGGCAAACAGCTATAGCCATAGCATCGGCAGCGTCGTTAGAGGTAGGGACTTGAGGTAAGTTAAGAAGTTTTTTAACCATGCGTTGAACTTGTCGCTTTTTAGCCTTTCCATAACCAGTTACAGCTTGTTTTACTTCTAAGGGTGTATAACTGAAAATCT